>NZ_JBSFWJ010000067.1:0-34900 GCF_053592695.1 Saccharopolyspora sp. NPDC002578
AACCTCAGCTGCTTCCTCGCTGCGGGATCTTTTTCCCGAGTGGCTCCGCCACGAGGGAAAAAGCTGTCCTCGCGAGGAAGCAGCTGAGAACCCGCGGGTTGTCACCTTTTTGACGTGGGCTATGTGCTTCGCACATACAGGCACGGCTTCGCCGCAAGGCAGGCTTGCTTCGCAGCCCAAGGCACGGCTTCGCCGCGAGGCACGGCCTTCGGCCGCGAGGCAGGCTTGCTTCGCCGCCCAAGGCGCGGCTTCGGTGTACGGGGGTTGCTCGCCGGGGGGATTACTTCTGGGCTTGGCCGAGGGTTGTGTCGATTGTCAGGGCTGCGGACACCACGAGGCTTATCAGCGGGTCCGGTAGTGGGCGGTGCAGCTGGAGGACGTAGTTGTCGGCCGTGGTGAACATGGCTTTGCCGAGGCCCTGCCAGGTCTTGCTGATCTGGCCGATGTGCTCGTCACGCTCGTCGGTGATCTTGAAGTCCCAGGCGCGCAGGTTCTGGGCGGTGATGCCGCCGATGCGCCTGCCGTCCACCTCGAAGGCGAACCGCGGCTTCCCGAAGGCGTTCTCCATCCGGATGTCGCCGACCGGGGTGCCGTCGGGGCGCTGGACGTGCACGGTCGACTTCCACATCGTCGCCGGGCGGTTCATCGTGAGCACCGGTGCGCCCCCGGCGTCGCGGATCTCCAACCGCACCGTCATCAGGGCGTCGAGCTTGGTGAACAGCCGCAACGCCTTCTGCACGCCGCTCTGACCCGTCTGCACCACCGAACCGAGCTGCCCGCCGTGCTGGTCGTAGACGGCGTACTCGTTGGCCATCTCGATCAGCTTCGCCTTCTGGTTGACCACCAGCACCGGCTCGCTGAACAAGGTGCCGCCGCCACCGGCCACGGTCCCGCCGACGCCGGCCTGCTGCTGCGCCTGGTGGCGGACGGAATCCGAATCCCCGGTGCCGCCGAGCGCCAACTCGATGGGGGAGGCATCTCCCTGCCCCGCCGGTCGCGCTCCCGGAGGCACGCCCGGCTGCGGCGGCGGTTGCGGCGGGCGCGCTGGCTGGACGTGCTGGGTCCACTGCCTGCCGTCCCACCAGCGCACGTAGCGCTGGTCGACTTGGTCCGGGTACCAGCCCGGCGGGGGCGGAGCGGTCATGAAACCCAGAGTAGGTAACCGGGGCGGCGCTTGTACGCGGTTCGAGCTGAACCATTCGCGGCAAGTGCGGTGCACCGCTCGGCTAGGCTCCGAACCCGACACGATCGGGAGGCCGGGGCCTCCCAGCACCGCGAGGCCCAACACCGATGTACTTTTCGACTCCGCTGTTCCTCTGGTACTTCCTGCCGTTAGTGCTGATCGCGGTGCTCGTCGCACCCCGAGCCGCGCGCAACGCGATCGTGGCGGTCGCGAGCCTGGTGTTCTACGCCAGCGGAGCGGGCGGCACGACCTTGCTGCTGCTGACGTGCATCGTGGTCAACTTCTTCGCCGGACGTTCCCTCGAACCCGACGAGTGGGAACCGCGCCCGCACCGCAGGACCGTGCTGATCGGCGCGGTGTCGTTCAACCTGCTGGTCCTGGTGGTGTGGAAGTACGCGGGATTCGCCACCGAGCAGCTCGCGACGCTGGGCCGGTGGTTCGGCGGCGACTTCCCGGTGCTGCAACTGGCGCTGCCGATCGGGATCTCCTTCTACACGTTCCACCACATCTCCTACGTCGTGGACGTGTACCGCGGCGAGCGGCCCGCGCTGCGCAACCCCGTCGCCTTCGTCACCTACATCGCGATGTTCCCGCAGCTGGTGGCCGGCCCGATCGTGCGCTACCGGGAGATCGCCGACCAGCTGCCGCAGCCCCGCACGCACCGGCTCGACGACATCGCAGCCGGGTTCCCCCGGTTCGCGTGGGGACTGACGAAGAAGGTCGTCGTCGCCGACACGCTCGCCCCCATGGTCGACGCCTGCTTCGCGACCCCGGCCGAGGACATGAGCTTCGCCGTGGCCTGGCTCGGCGCCATCGGCTACACGGTCCAGCTGTACTTCGACTTCTCCGGCTACTCCGACATGGCGATCGGGCTGGGCCGGATGCTGGGGTTCCGGCTGCCGGAGAACTTCGCCCGCCCCTACTCCTCGGTGACGGTCACCGAGTTCTGGCGGCGCTGGCACATGTCGCTGTCGCGCTGGTTCCGCGACTACGTCTACATCCCGCTCGGCGGCAACCGCCGCGGCACCGGCCGCACCTACCTGAACCTCACGATCATCTTCGTGCTCACCGGCTTCTGGCACGGCGCCGCCTGGACGTACCTGGTGTGGGGCCTGTTCCACGGCGCGCTGCTGGTGATCGAACGCGCGACCGGCCACGACGCCGCCCCGGCGGGCCGCTGGGCGCTGCTCGGCAGGCGCGTCTCGACGTTGCTGCTGGTCGTCGTGGGCTGGGTGTTCTTCCGCGCCCCGGACGTCGGCACCGCGTTCACGATGATCGGCCACATGCTGCTGCCGGACCTGTCCGGGCTCACCGACATCGTCGCCGCATCCGTGACGCACCAGCGGGTGTTCTTCCTGCTGGTCGCGCTCGTCGTGGTGGCGCTGCCCGCGTCGACCGGCACCGGCCCGTTCCTGGAGTCGGTCCGCTCCCGCCCCGCCAACGCCCTGCGCATCGGCGTCATGACCGCGGGCCTCGCCTACTCGGGCCTGCTCGTCGCCACCGGCTCCTTCAGCCCGTTCCTGTACTACCAGTTCTGACCGCGACCGAACGCTTCATGCCGGAAGGGAGAACAGTGGTGGCTCGGTTGTGCGGGGTGGGTGTGCTGTGACGCTCGTGGAACCGCGCACGGGCGGGAAGCGGCGCGGCTAACGTGAGCGGCGTGTCCATGACGGAACCCACGGAGTTACCTGCGGTCCACGAGTCGTGGTTGCCGCGCGAGCACCCGATGCACCGGCCGCGGCACGGCAGACGGCAGCTCACGGCGCTGGTGTGCGCGCTGCTGTTCCTCACCGCGCCCGCCACGACCTGGGTGTTCGGGGCGCGGGCGGAGCAGCTGGAGAACCGGCCGCTCGCCGAGTTCCCCGGCATCACCGAAGGCTGGGGGTTCCTCACCGGGCTGAGCCCGTGGGCCGCCGAGAACCTGCCGTTCCGCGGGCAGGCAGTCCGGTCCGTGCACGGCATCAGCCAAGGCGTGTTCGGGGAGCAGGCGCGGCTGGAATCGGGCGCGCACAGCTCGCCGGTCGGCACCGGCAGCGATCAGCAGCAGCCGCGTCCGCCGCTGAACGAGAACGTGTTCCCCAAGGTCATCGAGGGCAAGGCGGGCTGGCTCTACCTCGGGCACGACGTGGCGTACCCGTGCACGCCGAAGCGGGACCTGGACGAGGTGATCGCGGGACTGCGGCGGTGGCGCAGCGTCGTCGAAGCGTCCGGGCGGGAGTTCCAACTGGTCATCGCGCCGGACAAGTCGACGATGTACCCGGCGAACCTGCCGGAGCACTACGCGGGCGAGGACTGCTCGTCGCAAGCCCGGGAGGAGTTCTGGCGGCGGCTGCCGACCGCGACCGGTGCCGTCGACATGCGGGAACCGCTGCGGGACGCCGCCGACCGCAACGGGCGGGCGATCTACCACGACATCGACACGCACTGGACCCACGAAGGCGGCATCACGATGGTCTACCAGCTCGCCGAGCGGCTCCGGCCGGGCAGCACGGCCGGGTGGAAGCTGCTGCCGAGCAGGGAGTACCCGCACTCCGCCGACATCCCCGACCAGCTCGGGCAGAGCCGCACCGTGCCGATCCGGGCGTACTCGCTGGCCCCCGACGGGGGCGCCGACAACACGCGGTTCCAGCCGAGCGACTTCCACGAGCCGCTGCGGCTGGAATCGGCGCCGAAACCGGGCATGGTCGACGCGCCGACCCGGATGGTGGGCGACTCGTTCACCCAGTTCGCCAGCCCGTACCTCGCCGCGACGTTCGCCGACATCGCGATCGTGCACCCGGAGGAGATCGCGAAGCGGCCGCAGGAGACGGGGGCGCTGCTCGCGGAGGGCGACGTGGTGACCTTCGAACTCTCCGAGCGGTTCGTCTCCGGCGGGCGCTACGACCTGCTCGACCCGGCCGTGGCCGACCAGGTCGGCGCGATCCTCGCCGCCGACCCGCGCTGACGACCCGCGGCCTCGGGTGGAGTGAACGACGCCCGGCGGTGAGCGTCAGGCCGCGGCGGGCGCCGGAGTGCGGGAGGCGCGGCGCAGGCGGACGGTGCCGACGGCGCGGCAGACCAGGTAGATCACGAACGACAAGATCGTCACGAACGCGCTCACCGGGGCACCGGGCGCCAGCGACAGCACGATGCCGCCCAGCACCGCGACCTCCGCGAACACCACCGCGAGCACCGTGGACAGCAGCGGGCTCGCGGTGATCCGCGCCGCCGCCGCACCGGGCGTCACCATCAGCGCCAGCACCAGCAGCGCGCCCACCGTGTACACGCCGAGCGCGGTCGCCACCCCCACCAGCACCGCGAACAGCGGGGTGAGCAGCCGCGCGGGCACCCCGCGCGCCGCCGCCACATCGGGGTCGACGCTGGCGAACAGCAGCGGCCGGTACACCACGGCGAGCACCAGCAGCACCACCGCCGCGCTGCCCGTCAGCAGCGCCACGTCGGCCGAGTCGACGCCGACGATCTGGCCGATGAGCAGGCTGAACTTGTTCGCGGTGCGCTCCGGGTTCATCCACAGCAGCAGCACGCCGAGACCGAGGCCGAACGACAGGATCGCGCCGATCACCGAGTCTCGTTCGCCACCGCGCTGCCCGAGGAAACCGAGCAGCAGCGCGGCGACCACCGCGCCGCCGAGCGCGCCCACCCCGACGCTCACGCCGAACAGCAGCGCCGCCGCCGCGCCGGTGAACGCGAGCTCCGCCGTGCCGTGCACCGCGAACGACATCTTCCGCGCCACCACCAGCGGTGCCAGCGCGCCCGAGACCAGGCCCAGCGCCGCCGCCGCCAGCAGCGCCTGCTGCACGAACGGGTAGCCGAGCAGGTCGGCGGTGAGCTCGAAGTCGAAGAACCGGCCGAGTGCGTCGGTCAGGGTGCTCATGAGGTCTCCGCGGCGCAGTGGTGGTGATCGACTTCATCGGTGCCGGTGACGACGAGCCTGCCGCCGACCCGCGCCACCTCGACGTCGGAGCGGTACAGCTCCGAGAGCGTCGCCGACGTCATCACCTCGTCCGGGGTGCCGATCCGGAACCGGCCGTCGACCAAGTACAGGATCCGGTCGACCAGCGGCAGCACCGGGTTGATCTCGTGCGTCACGAACAGCACCGCGGCGTCGGTCTCCTTGGCCTGGCGAGCGATCAGCCTGCTCACGTTGCGCTGGTGCGCGATGTCCAAGGACAGCAGCGGCTCGTCGCACAGCAGCACGTCCGGCTCGCCGACCAGGGCCTGCGCCACCCGGAGCCGCTGCTGCTCACCACCGGAGAGCAGGCCCAGCGGCATCCGCGCGTACTCGGTGGCCTCCACCGAGCGCAGCGCCCGCTCGACGCGCCGCTTGCGGTCCTTGCGCCGCCGGAAGCCCACGCCCCAGTGGTGCCCGTCCAAGCCGAGCCCCACCAGGTCGCTGCCGCGGACGGTCAGCGTCGGGTCCACCGAGCGCTGCTGCGGGATGTAACCGATGCGGGAACTGCCGCGCCGCACCGCCTCGCCCGCGACGTGGACCTCACCGCCGCTGAGCGGCTGCAAACCGAGCAGCACGCGCAGCAGGCTCGTCTTGCCGGAGCCGTTCGGGCCCAGCACGGCCAGGAACTCACCGGGGCGCACGTCCAGGTCGAGCCGGTCCCACAGGACCCGGGAACCGTAGGCGAGGCTGGCTTCGCGCAGCCGGACCGCCGGGTCGCGGCCGGACGTGACCGGGACGCTGCGGTCCGGTGCTGCGGTGTCGGTGCTGGGTTCCACGGTGGCTCTCGGATCAGTGGTGGGGTGCGGGTCGTTCGGGGTGCGGCGCGGGGCCCGTTCAGGGGCGACCGGCCAGCGCCGCTTGCAGCGCCGAGATCTGACCGTCCATCCACCGCACGTAGTCCTGATCCTGCGGCAGGGTCTCGGTCATCTCGACGACCGGGGTCTGATTCTGCTCCGCGCCCTTGCGGACCGATTCGGTGACCGGGGATTCGGTCTGCGGGTTGTAGATCACCGCTGCGGCCTGCCGGGAGTTCACCGCGTTCTGGATCTCCGCGACGGCGGCCGCGGCCGGGTCGTTGCCCGCTTCGACGGAGTGCACGAAGGACTGCGGGGTGATGTCGGTGAGCCCGGCGGACTCCACGAGGTAGTGCGCCACGGGCTCGGTGACGATGACCTTCTTGCCGTGCTCGGTGGCCGCGATCTGGTCGACGCGGCCTTCCAGGCCGCCGATCTGCTCGCCGAACCGCGCGGCGTTGTCGCGGAACTCCTGGGCCCGCTCGGGCTGGATCTTGCCGAGCTCCTCGGCGACGCGGTCCGCGGTCTCGCGGACGACGTGCAGGTCGTACCAGACGTGCTCGTTCACGGAGTGGTCGTGCCCGGCGTGCTCGTCGGCGTGGGCGTCGGAGTGACCGGCGGGGGCCTCGGCGTGCTCGTCGGCCGGTGCACCTCCGTGCTCGTGGCCGTGCTCGTGGTCCGCGGCGGGTTCCTCCGCGTGCTCGTGCTCGCCTTCGACGGCCTGCACGGTCGGCTTGCCCGCGCCGGTGCCGTCGAGGATCTGCTCGGCGAACTCGTCGTAGCCGCCGCCGTTGAGCAGCACCAGGTCGGCGTCGCCGACCTTCGCCGCGTCCTGCGGGCTGCTCTCGTAGGAGTGCGGGTCCGCCGCCGGGTCGTCGATGATCGACTCGACCTCGACGCCCGGGCCGCCGACGGCCCGTGCGACGGAGGCCCAGACGTTCGTGGTGGCCACGACCGTCAGCTCGCCGTCGTCAGCGGCCTGATCGGAGCCCGTGCCGCCGCAGGCGGTGGCGGTCAGCGCGGCGACCGTGAGGCCGGCCAGCGCCGTGCCGCCGCGGCGGGCACGTCGGGTGAAGACGGTCATGAACGCACTCCTCGGGGACGCACCGTGAGGTGGGGACGCCGGGGCCGGGGGACCTTCGACGACCGCAAACGGAAACCGTTGTCATGTGCAGCGTACGCCGCGCCAGCTGGGCCGAACCATCGAACGGGTGAGCCGAGAGGTGTGAACATGACAACGCTTCGCATTATCGCCCGCACCTTCCACCGATCCAGCCGCCCGGCCGAGTCACCCCCGTCCGTGTGACCGCCCCGCGACGAGCAGCCGCGCACCGAGGCGGACAGGTGGGGGTGAACGGCCCGTTCGTCCAACGGCATTGGACGAACGGGCCGTTCACTCGGAAAGCGGAGTCGCCGCGTGCTCGGCCGGGTGGGCGGGTTCGTGGGTGAACGGACCGTCTGCCCAATGGCATTGGACGAACGGTCCGTTCACTCGAAATGCAGGGTCGCCGCGTGCTCGGCCGGGTGGGGTGAACGGCCCGTTCGTCCAACGGGATTGGACGAACGGGCCGTTGACTCGGAAACGCGGCCGTGGCGCCGCCGGGGCAGCGCGCTGAGGTGGGGGTGCGGTCATCGAGTGGGGGGTGAACGGCCTGTTCGCCCAACGGGATCGGACGAAGGGTCCGTTCACCGCCGCCCGGACGCGGAACGCACGATGCCCCCGCCTGGGCGGGGGCATCGGGTGTGCGGAGGGAGCTGATCAGGAGGTGAGGCGGGTGCCGTCGTCGGGGCGGAACAGGTGCACTTCGCTGGAGTCGCGCAGCGCGACCTTCACCTGCTGGCCCAGCGCGGGCGGGGTGCGGCCGTCGGTGCGCACCACGAACCGCTCCGGCGAGCCGTTGACCTGGATGCTGCCGTGCACCAAAGCGTCGGCGCCGAGCTCCTCGACGAGCTCGACGACCATGTCCATGCTCTTCTCGTCCTCGCCGGAGACCAGGCTCAGCGCTTCGGGGCGCACCCCGAAGGTCACTTCCTTGAGTCCGTCCGCGGCGGACAGCGCCGCGCGGGTCAGCGGGATCGTCTGCCCGTCGAGCTCGGCGCCGCCCGCCGACAGCGGCACCGTCTTGAGGTTCATCGCGGGGGAGCCGATGAAGCCGGCGACGAACGCGTTGCGCGGGTTCTCGTACAGCTCGCGGGGGCTGGCGACCTGCTGCAGCAGCCCGTCCTTGAGCACCGCGACCCGGTGGCCCATCGTCATGGCCTCGACCTGGTCGTGGGTGACGTAGATCGTGGTGGTGGACAGCCGCTTCTGCAGCGCAGCGATGTTCGCGCGGGTCTCCACGCGCAGCTTCGCGTCCAGGTTCGACAGCGGCTCGTCCATCAGGAACACGCTGGGTTCGCGGACGATGGCGCGGCCCATGGCGACGCGCTGGCGCTGGCCGCCGGAGAGCGCCTTGGGCTTGCGGTCCAGGTACTTCTCCAGGTCGAGCATCTTGGCGGCCTCGGTGACCTTGGCCCGGATCTCGTCCTTGGGGGTTTTGCGCAGCTTCAGCGCGAAGCCCATGTTGTCGGCGACCGTCATGTGCGGGTACAGCGCGTAGGACTGGAAGACCATCGCGATGTCGCGCCCCTTCGGCGGGGTGTTGGTGACGTCTTCGCCGCCGATGGTGATGGCGCCTTCGTCGACGTCCTCCAGGCCCGCGAGCATCCGCAGCGCGGTGGACTTGCCGGAGCCGGACGGTCCGACGAGCACGAGGAACTCACCGTCGGCGACTTCGAGGTCCAGTGCGTCGACCGCTCGCACCGGCGGGTTGCCGGGATAGAGGCGGGATGCCTGTACGTAAGCGACCTCAGACATATGCGACGCACCTTTCACTGACTCGGGTTAAGCGACAACGTATCGCTTAACCGCGTTAAGGTCACTGGTTTTCGAGAACCGGTTCGGTGCGTGATCATTCGAGCGCGGAGGGTGATCGTTGCCGATCGGCAATGGGATCTGCATCTCCGGCGGCTTCACCCCCGGGTACTGAACCGTTACGGTTCCTCCATGGCTCGGTCAACGAATGCCCGACGGCCTGCGACGCTGGCTTCGCTCGCGGCGGAGCTCGGGGTCTCCAGGACCACGGTGTCGAACGCGTACAACCGCCCTGATCAGCTCTCGCCGGAGCTGCGCAAGCGGGTGCTCGACACCGCACGCAGGCTCGGATACCCGGGCCCCGACCCGGTGGCGCGCTCGCTGCGCACCCGGAAGGCCGGGGCGGTCGGGCTGCTGCTCACCGAGAACCTCTCCTACGCCTTCCGCGACCCCGGCGCCATACGCTTCCTCGAAGGCCTCGCGCTGGCCTGCGAAGACGCCGGGCACGGGCTGCTGCTCATCCCGGCGAGCCCGGAGCGCGAAGACGTCGCCTCGGTGCACCGCGCCGGTGTCGACGGGTTCGTCGTGTACTCGGTGCCCGACGACGACCCGCACCTGGCCGCCGTGCTGGAACGCCCCGTGCCGGTCGTGGTCTGCGACCAGCCGCGCATCGACCAGCTCGACTGGGTCGGCCCGGACGACGAGGGCGCGGTGAAGGTGCTCGCCGACCACCTGATCGGGCTCGGGCACCGCCGGATCGGGGTGTCCTGCATGCGGTTGGCGCGCGGGCGCAACGACGGCATCGCCTCCGTGCACCGGCAGGCGAACGCGAGCTTCCACGTGCAGCGCTCCCGGCTGACCGCGCTCGCCGCGGCGTTCAGCGAAGCCGGCGTCGACTGGTCGCAGGTGCCGGTGGTGGAGCGGTTCGACCACACCACGGAATCCGGCGCGTCCGCCGCGGCCCAGCTGCTGGAGATCGACCCGGAGATCACCGCGATCATCTGCACCTCGGACATCCTCGCGCTGGGCGCCCTCGACGAGGCCCGCCGCCGCGGGCTGCGGGTGCCGGACGACCTCACGGTCACCGGCTTCGACGGCATCGACGACGCGGACCGGGTGGGCCTGACGACCGTGCGCCAGCCGGTGCTGGAGAAGGGCCGCGCGGCGGGCCGCCTGCTGCTGGACACCAGCGAGCCCGGCAGGCCGCGCGACGTCGTGCTGGAAACGCAGCTCGTCACCGGCAGCACCGCCGCCCCGCCGCGCTCGGCGGAAGAACGCTGGTTCGGCCCGTGAGCCGAGCGCGGCTGCTCGGCCGCCGCCGAGCGAGCTCCGGTCAGTAGTTGCGCCACTCGCCCTGGACGTACCGCAGGATCGTCGGGTGCATCAGGGTCGACGGCTCCAGGCCGGGCAGCCGATCGCGGTCCGGCGGGAAGGCGGTGGCCGCGGCCAGCGTGCGGTCGTCCAGCGAGCGCAGCGGCGGCGCGTCGGCGGGCAGCCGCAGCGGCGGCGGGGGACCCGCGGCGGCGAGGTGGAAGCCCCACTCGCCGAAGCTCGGCACCGACACCTGGTACGGCACGGTGCTCAGCCCGGCCGTGCGCATCGTCGCCTCGATCGCCCAGAACGCCTTCGGCGCGAAGTACGGGGAGCCGGCCTGCACGGTCACCCGCGCGTGCTCGGCCATCGCGTGGCGCACCAGGCCGTAGAACTCCGTCGAGTACAGCTTCGCCGTCGCCGTCGAATCCGGGTCCGGCATGTCCACGACGACCGCGTCGAACCGGGTGCGGTTGTCGCGCAGCCAGCTGAACGCGTCCGCCGAGACCAGGTGCACCCGCGGGTCCTCGAACGCGCCGCGGTTGAGCTCCGACACCCGCGGATCCGTCCGGGACAGCCGCGGCACCGCCGGGTCCAGCTCCACCAGCGTCACGTCCCGCACGTCCGGGTAGCGCAGCACCTCCCGCAGCGCCAGGCCGTCACCGCCGCCGAGGATGAGCACGTGCGAGCGCGGCCCGTCGAGCACCGGGTGCACCAGCGCCTCGTGGTACCGGTACTCGTCCACCGAGCTGAACTGCAGATCGCCGTTGAGGTAGAGCCGGGTGTCCGGGTCGCCCTCCAACGGTGACGACTCGGTCAGCACGATCTCCTGGTACGGCGTGCGCAGCGACTGCACCACCGGGTCCTTGTACAGCGCTTGCCGCGCGGTCACCTCGAAGTCGTCCGCGAGCAGATAAGCGCCGCCGAGCACGAGCCCCACCAGCGCCGACGCGGAGACCAGCAGCAGCGTCGCGCGCTTCGAGAGCTCCCGGCGGAACACGGTGAGCACCAGGCCCAGCCCCGCCGCCGCGTTCACCATCCCCACCAGCAGCGCGCCCTGCAGCTGCCCGAACAGCGGCAGCAGCACGAACGGGAACGCGAGGCCGCCGAGCAGGCCGCCCACGTAGTCCGCCGCGAACAGGTCGGCCACCGCCGATCCCGCGTCCTGCTTGCGGATGCGCTGCAGCAGCACCATCAGCAGCGGGATCTCCGCGCCGATCAGGGCGCCCAGCACGAGGGCGGTGACGATCAGAACCGGCGTGTAGAGGCTCAGCCACGCGAAGGCGGCGTAGAGCACCAGCACGCTGAGGCCGCCGAGCAGCGCGAGCAGCACTTCCACGGCGGCGAACGCGGCGGCGGCCCAGCGCTGCAGCGGTTTCGCGGCGAGCGCGCCCACGCCCATCGCGAACACCATCAGCGACAGCACGATCGAGGCCTGCCCGACGGTGTCGCCGATGAGGTAGCTGCCGAGCGCGACCAGTGCCAGCTCGTACACCAGGCCGCAGGCCGCGCACAGGAACACGGCCACCAGCACCGCGGTGCGGGCCGCCCGGCTGCGGGGCCGCGCCGGCGGCTCGGCGGTGCCGTCGTCCTCGGTGCGGGGAGGGGTGTCAGCGCTGGTGGACATGGCGACCAGCTTCCTTGCCGGAGTCGAGGTGCGGGGCGTGCCGGGCGGGAGCGGACCGCTCGCGCCCGGCCTTCGCCGGCGTCACCAGATGGCGGCGGCCATGATCACCGCGATGACCACGTGCGCGGCGGCCGAGACCCAGGTGCCGGGGTGCAGGGTCTCCGAGGACAGCTCGTCGCCCAGCTTGCCGGGGGTGAGGGCATCGATGAGCAGGAACGACAGGCTCATCAGCACCAGCCCGAGCAGGCCGTAGACGACGGTGCCGACCAGGCCGGCGACGAGGTCGTCGGCGCTCGCGGCGATGGCGGTGGTGAGGATGATCCCCACCCCGATCAGGCCGGACACCAGCAGCAACGCGGCGTTCGGGTTGCGCCGCACCCAGATCAGGTCGCGCAGCCTGCCGGGCGTGGCGAGGTCCACCAGCAGGTAGCCGAGCGCCATCATCAGCGTGCCGATGACGCCGTAAGCGACGGCCGCGAGCAGTCCGGAGAGCAGTTCCTGGAGCAAGGTCGTTTCGCCCTTCTCGTCGGGTGGGTCGGTGGCAGACCCGGTGTGGGGAGCGCCTTCGGCCGGGGCCGGTTCGAGGCGCGTGCCCGGAGGCGGGTGGTCAGTCGTGCGCGGCGGTCATTTCCCGGTTCCGGGACCGCCGCCGCGGAAGGTCTCGCCGCGCATGCCGAATCCGCCCCAGGCGTGGCCGACGTGCGAGTGGTAGTGCCGGTAGGCGCGGTCGACGTCCATCACGTGGATCACCGAGCCCGCCGCGCGCGGCTGGATGATCACCGCGTCGTCGGAGTAGCGCAGGTAGACGCCGCTGGCGTCGGTCTGCTGCGACTGGGGTCGCCAGCGCGACGTGATCTCCCGGGCCACCACGGGCACCGGTTTGGGGCTGGTGTAGGCCTTGTTGTCGCTGTCGCCGCGGATGTCCAGCGACGAGGCGCGGTGGTAGTGGCCCGCCACGTACCCGCGCGGGCCGGAGCCGCCGCCGAGGGTCGCGATCAGCGCGACGGCCAACGCGATGACGACGACGATGCCCGCCAGGACGAACCAGAAGCCGCGTTTCATCGAGCCACCCCCGTCAGATCGCGGTGGGGTAGATGCGCACGTCGTACCGGCTGAGCTCCTCGCCGGTGGCGGCCTCCCAGTCCGAGTCGCCGTAGGACTCGAAGCCCAGCAGCGCGCCGTCGCTCGCCTCGTAGTCCTGGTAGCGGACGGTGCCCTGCTCGGCGAGGCCGGTGGTGGCCTCGCTGCGGAACGTCGCCGAGCCGGATTCCTCCCGCTCGTAGCTGCGACCGCCGAACTCGAGGTGCTTCGCGCCGGGCTCACCGGCGTCGTCGACCGGGGTCCACAGCGTGAGCTCCAGGTCCGGGTCCTCCTCGATCGCGAGCCACACCTGGGTGCCCTTGGCGTCGTCGAGCAGGTGCTCCGCCCAGCCCCAACCGCCTTCGGAGAGCCGCAGGGTGCCGCGGACGGTGTAGCTCAGGCCGCGGATCTCCACGATGTCGCCCGCTTTCAGGGCGCGCGGGTCGCCGCGCAGCGAATCCTGGTCGCCGGTGTGGAACGGGTCGGTCGGGCGCGCGGTCTCGTTCGGCGCGGCGCGCATGCGTCGGTACAGCATCACGCAGCTCGCCACCGCGACGACGACGCCGACGAGCACGATCGCGATCGTCAGTCCGGTCACGTGAATCCCCCAGATGTCCGTGCGGCTTCCCGCACAGGTGCCTTGACTTGCGCCGGAGCGTAACCGCCGCGTTCGACCCGAACGGCGGTTTCGCCGCAAATCGTGATCGGAAATCCGCCCGGAGTTCGGACCCCGCCACGCAGCGCGATCGACCGGCTCCACCGAGGCCACGCCCGCCCCGCGAGGGTGCTGTGGACGAATCGCCCCGCTGTGGACAACTCCCGCGATTTCGCGAGAAGTTTGAGCGGACCCCCACGCCGCGAACCGCCGAAAAGCCGCTCCGAGCTGCGGAGGTGGTGGCGCTCAGGGGAGTGGGGGGGCGTTCGATTTCGCGCGAAATCGGCGGGGTGCGCAGCGAAACGGGCCGTTCACCCGGGTGGGGTGAACGGCCCGTTCGCGTGCACAACGCGGCTCAGCGCGTCACTGGGACAGCAGCTGGGCGCAGCGGATCAGGCCCAGGTGGGAGTACGCCTGCGGGTGGTTGCCCAGCGAGCGCTCCGCGATCGGGTCGTACTCCTCGGCGAGCAGACCGGTCGGGCCCGCCGTGTCGACGATCTGCTGGAACAGCTCCTCCGCCTCCGTGCGGCGGCCGATCAGCAGGTACGCCTCGATCAGCCACGCCGCGCACAGGTGGAAGCCGCCCTCGTCGCCGGGCAGCCCGTCGTCCCGGCGGTACCGGTAGACGGTGGAGCCGCTGCGCAGCTCCGACTCGATCGCCGTCACCGTGGCGCGGAACCGGTCGTCGGACGGGTCGATCAGCCCGGACAGGCCCACGTGCAGCGAGGCCGCGTCCAGGTCGGAACCCTCGTAGGCGGTGGTGAACGCCTGCACGTCCGGCTGCCAGCCGTTCTTGATGACGTCCTGCGAGATCTCGTCCCGCAGCGCGTTCCAACCGGACTCCGGCTCCCGGCCGTACTGCTCCGCGAGCTTGACCGCGCGGTCCAGCGTGACCCAGCACATCACCTTCGAGTAGACGTGGTGGCGGGGCTGGTCGCGCTCCTCCCAGATGCCGTGGTCCGGTTCGAACCAGCGGTGCGACACCGCCCCGGCCATCGCCTTCACGAGCTCCCAGTCGCGGTCCCGCAGCGCGCCGCGCGCCGCGGCCAGGTGCGAGACGAGCTCCACGACCGGACCGAACACGTCGAGCTGGACCTGCTGGTCGGCGAGGTTGCCGACGCGCACCGGACGCGAACCGGCGTAGCCGGGCAGGCTGTCGATCACGGCTTCCGGCCCGAGGCTGGTCCCCTGCAAGGAGTAGAGCGGGTGCAGCCGCTCCGGTCCGGGCAGCGTCTCCAGCACGCCGTGCAGCCAGTTCAGGAAGCCTTCGGCCTCGTCGGTGGAGCCCAGCGTGACCAGGGCCTGCGCGGTCATCGAGCCGTCGCGCAGCCAGCAGTAGCGGTAGTCCCAGTTGCGGACGCCGCCGATCTCCTCGGGCAGCGAGGTCGTCGCGGCGGCCATGATGCCGCCGGTGTCGGTGTTGCACAGCCCGCGCAGCGTCAGCGCGGAGCGGCCCACCAGGTCGCGCTCCAGCGCGGGCAGCGTCAGCGTCTCCAGCCAGTCCGACCAGTACACGTCGGCGGCGTCGCGGCGCTCGGACTCGGTCTGCTCCGACGGGTCCAGGTCCTCCGTGCCGCAGCGCAGCTCCAGCACGATCGGGGCGTCGTCCGAGGCCTCCACCACGGCGCGCGCGGATTCGTGCATGCCGTCGGAGGTGATCTCCCACTGGATCGCGGGGGAGCGCAGCACCATCGGCTCCGAGGTGCCCATCACCCGCAGTCCGCCGGACTCCGGCACGAGCCGCACCGGCACCTGGCCGAACTCGGGGCGCGGGGCGAACTCGATGCTCGCCGTGGTCTCGCCGGTGATCACCCGGATGAGGTCGGTGCGGTGCCCGTCCACCCCGTGCTCCAGGTAGTCGGTGACCAGCAGTCGCGACCAGCGGGTCTCGACGGTCATGGTGCCCGGCACGTAGCGCTGGCCCAGCGGCAGCGGACTGCGCGGGGCGCCGTTGCCGCCGTGCGGGCGGATCGAGAAGTGCCCGGCACCGGGGCCGCCGAGCAGGTCGGCGAACACGGCCGCCGAGTCCGGACCGGGGTGGCACATCCAGGTCAGCCGCGCGTCGGGGGTGAGCAGGGCGACGGTGCGCTCGTTGGACAGCATCGTCAGCCGCTCGATCGGCGGAGCCTGCTCGCCGTAGAGCCAGGTGCGGCGCTCTTCCATGAGGAACGCCAGCGCCGTCGCGACCTGCGTGGTGTCGGCGACGCGGAACTGCGCGAGCGTGTCGCCCTCGCCGACCTTGAGGCCGAGGTCCGGGCCGTGCAGCCGCGCGAAGGCCTTCTCGTCGGTGACGTCGTCGCCGAGGAAGATCGCGGCGGTGGCGCCGACCTGGTGGCGCAGCGCGTCGAGGGCGTTGCCCTTGTCGGTCTGCACGACGGCCAGCTCGATCACCGCTTTGCCCTCGGTGACCTGCACGCCGTCCCAGGTGGCGGGCCCGGAGCGGACCTCGTCCAGCACTCGTTCGGCGACGGCGGCGTCGGCCCGGCGCACGTGCACCGCGACGCTGGCCGGCTTGGCCTCCAGCGACACCCCGTCGTTGCCGGCGACGATGTCCTGCAGGCCGCGCTGCAGCGCGGTCCGCAGTTCGGTGGCCTGCGGTTCGAGCTCGTGCACGAAGCCCACGTCGAACTCGGAGCCGTGGCTGCCGACGAGGTGGACCTCGGACGGCAGCCGGGACAGGGTGGCGAGGTCGCGCAGTGCCCGGCCCGAGATCACCGCGGTGGTCGTGGCGGGCAGGGACGCCAGCGAACGCAAGGCGTGCACCGATTCGGGCAACGGCTTCGCCGCGTTCGGGTCGGCCACGATCGGGGCGAGAGTGCCGTCGTAGTCGCAGGCGACCAGCAGTCGAGGGGTGCGCGCGAGCTGGACGATGGTGCGGCGCAGCTCGGCGGGGAGAGCTTCGGCGGTCAACGCCATACTCCTCTGGGGCGGTCGGATGGGTCTACATGACCGATTCGGTGTCGAGCGTGCGAGTCGGGTTCACCGCTCGTCGCCGGTGATCGATCATTGTGTGCGGTTCCCGGAAAATCGGGAATCACGCGATGTTCGCGCTAGTCAGTCGGGGGTGTCCCCAGTGCTTCCAGAAACGATCGCGCCCAGCGATCGACGTCGTGCGTGAGCACCTGCCTACGCAATGCTCGCATCCTACGGCGGCCTTCGGCCTGGTCGATGTCGAGGGCGGAGAGCAAGGCGTCCTTGACCCCGTCCAGGTTGTGCGGGTTGACGAGGAACGCGCTGGTGAGTTCCGCGGCGGCCCCGGCGAACTCGCTGAGCACGAGGGTGCCGCCCAGATCGTGGCGACAGGCCACGTATTCCTTGCACACCAGGTTCATCCCGTCGCGCACCGGCGTCACGACCATGACGTCGGCGGCGCAGTAGAACGCCACCAAGTCCTTCTTGTCCACCGAAGTGTGCAAGTAGTGCACTGCTGGGTGACCCACGCGGCCGAATTCTCCGTTGATCCGGCCGACTTCGCGTTCGATGCCTTCGCGCATCTGCTTGTAGTGCTCGACGCGTTCCCGGCTGGGCGTCGCGATCTGGATCATCGCCACGTCCTCGGCCCGGATCTGCCCGTCGGCGAGCAGCTCGTGCATCGCGTGCAGCCGCACGTCGATGCCCTTGGTGTAGTCGAGCCGGTCCACGCCGAGCATGATCCGGCGCGGATTGCCCAGTTCAGCGCGGATCTCCTTGGCGCGCTGCTGGATCTCCTTGCTGCGCGCCATCTGGTCCAGCTCCGAGGAGGCGATGGAGATGGGGAACGCCCCGACGCGCACCGCGCGATCCCCGACCTGCACCACGCCGGGCCGGGACCGCACCCCGACCTGGCCGCGGCTCGGCTCGAACCCCGCGAGCCGCCGCGCCAGCCACAGGAAGTTCTGCGCACCACCCGGACGGTGGAATCCGACGAGGTCCGCGCCGAGCAGCCCGCGCACGATCTCCGTGCGCCACGGCAGCTGCATGAACAGCTCCACCGGCGGGAACGGGATGTGCAGGAAGAAGCCGATGCGCAGGTCGGGGCGCAGTTCGCGCAGCATCGCGGGCACCAGTTGCAGCTGGTAGTCCTGCACCCACACCGTCGCGCCCTCGGCGCTGACCTCCGCCGCGGCTTCCGCGAAGCGCCGGTTCACCCGGCGGAACGCCTCCCACCACGACCGGTCGAACACCGGCGGCACCACCACGTCGTGGTACAGCGGCCACAGCGTCGCGTTCGAGAATCCTTCGTAGTAGTCCTGGAATTCGTCCGCCGAAAGCCGCACCGGGTGCAGCCGCATGTCCTCGTCGGTGAACGGTTCCACGTCGACGTCGGCGACTCCGGGCCAGCCGACCCACGCGCCGTGCCGGGCGCGCAGGAACGGCTCCAGCGCCGTCACCAGGCCCCCGGGGCTGTGCTTCCAGCGTTCGGTGCCGTCCGGCAGCTTCTCCAGATCGACCGGGAGCCGATTGGCCACGACGACGAAATCCGCACGGGTACTGCCGCTGGTCACCGGTGTTGCCTCCTCGGGAGACTCTGCTGTCTCGGGCGGGATGGGCTGCGCCGACGGCTTGGTGCTCTTCCGCGGCTGGGCCCCCTGGCGGGGGTCCGTCCCGGATCACTCACTACCCGCAGGCGAGGCTAGTCAATCTGCTCATCGCCCGCGTCGTTCGTGTGGGCCAACGACCCCCGAGTCCTTGCTCACTTCTCGTTGGTGTCACGGCTGGTCCTGCTCGTGCTCAGGAGACTCCCGCGCGCTCGGCCGGGACAGGCGCAGGTCCACCGGGCCGTCGCGGAGCCGGGGCCCGGCGGGCGAGCCCGTTCACCGGGTGGTGAACGGGCTCGCGGTGCTCACTCCAGCCGACGGCGGGTGGGGCGCAGCGGACCGGACAGGCGGGGACCCGCGATGCGGCGTTCGAGCCTGCCCAGGCGGGTCCGCACGGGCTGGGCGAGGTACTCGCCGAGCACCACGCCCGCGCCCAGGGCCAGGCCGGTCGCCGCGGCCACCATCAGGGTCGACATGCCCGAGGGGTTGCCCGCCACCGCGATCTCGTACAGGCCGCGGTAGGTGGCCAGGCCGGGCAGCAGCGGAGCCACGCCGGACACCGCGATCACCAGCGTCGGAATCCCGAAGTGCCGGGTGGTGATGCCACCGGCGAAACCGACGACGGTCGTGGCGATCGCGCCCGCCAGCACCGGGTGCACCCCCACCAGGTCGCTGACGAGGAGTCCGGACACGCCCGCCGCGACGGCGCCGCCGAGCCCCGCGATGATCAGCGGGCGAGGCGGGGCGTAGCTGGCCAGCGCGAAGCACGCCGAGGTCGACGCGCCCGCCAGCACCTGGATGGGGATCATCAGCGGCTGCGACGAGTCGATCTGCGCGGCACCGACCTCCCGGAGGTCGCTGCCCTCGTTGACCGCGCCGAAGATCTCCACGCCCGTGTAGAGCGCCAGCACCACTCCGGCGATCAGGCCCGCCGACATCAGCGCGAGCTCCGCGATGCGCCCGGCGGCGGTCACGTTGTAGCCGGTGATCGCGTCCTGCATCGAACCGACGACGGTCATCCCGGACAGCAGCACGATGATGCTCGCCGCCACCGCCAGCGCCGGACTCGCCAGCAGGTCGAGTTCGGAGCAGGCCAGCGCGATGCTCGTGGCGATGACGCCGCCCACCGCCTGCTGGAAGAAGAACGGCAGCGCCCGTTTGTTCAGCATCCGGCCGATCCGGTCGACCAGCGCCGTCGCCACCGCGGCCACCAGCGCCAGCCGCGGATCGCCGCCACCGAGCAGCACCGACAGCGAGGCCGCCATCCCTGCCCACGCCAGGGTCGCCACCCAGCGCGGGAACGGGTGCGGCGCGGAGGTGATCTTGTCCAGTTCGGCGTAGGCCTCGGACGCGGAGATCGAACCGGCGGTGATCTTGCGGACCAGGTCCTCCACGTCGGACAGCCGCGTGTAGTCGATGGACCGGTTGCGCACCACGCGCAGCGAGGTGATCGGCACCTCTTCGGTGCCCCGGTAGCAGGAGACGGTGATCGACGTGTAGATCACGTCGACCTCGCAGTGCGGCAAGCCGTACGCGCTGACCACACCGATGATCGTCGCGGTCACGTCGGAGGCGCCCGCGCCGCTGGCCATCTGGACCTCGCCGATGCGCAGCCCCAGGTCCATCACCAGATGGACCGTTGATTCCTCGGGCAGTGCCGGCCCGTAAACGGCGTTGCGCGTCCCGACCGTCTCGGCCGGCTCGCGCCGCCGCAGCACACCTCGGGCGCGCTGCGTGATTCCCACCGCAGACCTACCTTCCTGCTCGCCACCTCGCGGCGATCGTGTTGATCGTCCCCTCGGCCATCGGCCCGCACGCCTCAGCCGTTGCACGTCCTGTTGGTGTCGTCCGTCACGAGCCTGACACCTGCCCCGCGCCCGCGGGCGAGGGGCCGCACCGGCACCGGCCGCCTGCCGGTCGCGGCCCGGCGCCGACTACGATGTGCGCGCACGGCGTGGCCGTGCGCGCCGCTGTAGCTCAGTTGGTAGAGCACCCGCCTTGTAAGCGGACGGTCAGGGGTTCGAGTCCCCTCAGCGGCTCCGCTCCGAAGGCGCTGAGCTCGGGTGGTGCTGGACTCGACCGGTTCGGCAGGTGGTCGGGGGATGCCCGGCGCGGGGGGCGGGCCGGTGTCGGTGGGTTTCCCGGCGGCGCCCCGCGGCGAACGCACCTGCGGCGCGAGCACCGGGTTCGGTCGTGCGACCGGGGGCACGGGTCGTTTCGCCTACTGATGATCGGTGATCGAAGGTCGATTCTGTACTACCCGACCGGGCGACGGCTCGTGAGCACGTCCCGTGACGAGTCCCGCCGAACGGCTGCAACGCGGCACGTCACGGGATCGGAATGGCGAACCGGCGGCCCGGGTCGGCCCACGCCGCGAGGACGTCCTCGTTGAGCCGGAGCAGTTCGCGCTGGTAGGCGTGCAGGTCGTGCGCCGTCGTGTCCGGGTGCAACGACTCCAGCACCAGCGGTGGCGCGGCGTCGGGCACCTCCACCGGCTCGGGCGCGTGAGCGGGCTCCGGCTCGGGTTCGGGCTCGGCTCCCCGCGGAGGTTCCGCTGCGGGTGCCGGCGGCGGAAGCGCCCGCAGCGGCGGCGGGGGAGCGGCTTCGGGCAGCACCGGCGGCAGCGTGGCCAGGTCCTCACCGGCGCGCAGGATCGCGCGCGCCGCCCGGCGCCCGGCTTCGTCCTGCTGCATCCGCCAGCGGCGGATCAGCTCCGCGGCGGCGGCCTGCCGCACCGGGTCGCCCGCGGCGTCGGCGGCCTCGGACCGCGCGAGCTGCTGGAGGTTCTCCAGCGTCACCTGGTACTCGCCGAGCGCGTCGGCGGCGGCGTAGTGCGCGTCGGCGGACTGCCGCCACCGCTTGCTCAGCTCGTACTGGGCCGCGTCGAAGCGATCTCGGGCTCGTCCCGACCACGACTCGACCCGCACGTCGCGCAGCGCGCGCCCGGTCTGGTCGAGGTGGTCGGCCAGTGTCCGCAGCCGATCGCATTCGGTGACGATGCCCGGGGCGTTGCCGGGCAGCGGCGGCTCATCGGAGGGTGGCTGGATCATCCGCGTTCGCTCCGGGCTAGCCGCGGTCGAGCGCGGTGATCAGCGCTCGTTCCAGGTCGGCGTCGATCCGCGCGTAGTCGTCGGCGGTGGCGCGCAGCCGGTCGGTGAGTTCGGCCGCTTCGCCGGCGAGTTCGGTGCCGGCTCGGGAGGAGTCCTCCTGGAAGGCCTGGAGCGCCCGGGTCAATTCGTCGTTCCCCGCCTGTTCCGGGTTGAGCTGAAATTTGCGAACGGTCTGTTCTCGGAAGTCGTCGATGATGTGCTGCGCGGTGTTCGCGCTCCGGTGCAGTTCTTCCGGAGAGGCGAAAAGCCGCCCCGCGGAATCGTCCAGCTCGGCCATGGCCGGAGAATAGCGGGAATCCATCCGTTGATTCATCCAGGTCGGGGACGAGGCCTACTCGGACCGCAGCGTTTCGCGGATCTCGGCGGTGAGCACAGGTGGAATGCTCATCGTCCCGGTGAGCGCCATCGGTTCTCCGGCGCACGGGTTCAGCAGAATTCCCATCGGATCCGAAGTCCGCGTCGCGGTGCGCACCAGGTCGGCTCCGAGCAGCCGGTGGGACCCGGTGGCCCACGGTGCCGAGGAGGCCCGCCGGTAGTCCTCCAGCAGGTCCGCCCGGGTGAACGCGCACACCCACGTGCTGCGGCCCGCCGCCCGGACCGCGGCCAGCCCGCCCGCGGGCGAGCACGGCACGTGGACGTCGTGGGCGAGGAAGCAGTCGATCGCGCGGCGCACCGTCGAACGCGGATCGTGCAGCGCCCGCAGCGCATCGTCGACCCCGCCGCGCCCCGGCTCGGGCCGCGGTGCCAGGGCGTTGCCCGGCGCGGGTTCGAGTTGTCGCGCCGTACCGGGCTCGGGCGCCTTCGGCGAGCGGCATTGCTGGTCGAGGCACCCTTGGAGGTGCTCGATGATCTCGTCCATCCGCCGCTCGATGGTGCGCGTGGAGAACCCCGCGCCGAGCTCGGCCGACAGCGCCGCGACGCGTTTGCCGTAGGTGAGCCCGTTGAGCCCCTGGTGCGGCGGGAGGTTGTAGGACACCTCGGCGATGCGGGTCAGCTCGGGGGCCAATTTCGCCAGCCATGCGTCCAGCCACCGCGCCAGCTGCTCCTGCACGCCCGCCGCGTCCGTCCCGGTGATCCGCAAGATGCCGCGCAGCTCGGGTCCCAGGCGAGCGTGCAGGTCCGCGCGCCGCACCCCGAGCCCCTTGTGCAGCGACGCCAGCGCCTTTCCCGCATTCTTGCGGGTTCTGTCGTCGTTCCCCATTGTTCCCCTCAGTTTCGCGCGGAGACTAAGGGGCGGGAGTTGATCTCGTCAACGAACCGCGCCGGAAGGCGGGAAAGCGCGGGATCGACCTGGCTTTTCGCCACATTCCCGCCAGCGTGGCGGGAATTCCGCGGGTGGCGCTTCGCCTGGCGGAAAGGCCGGGCTTGGCGGATTCCTGGCGAGTGCTCCGCCGACCGTGGTAATCGCGTCCGGAGGCGGAATAGCTTCGGTTGCGTCGTGTCGATTCGTCACCGCCGACGCGGTGCGTGGAGTGAGGAGAGAACGTGGACTCGATGATGGTGGTCGTGGTCGTCCTGCTGGGGGTGCCGTCGATCTGCTTCGCCGGGCGGCGCCTGTCCGAGCAGTGGGCGATCGAGCGGTGGGAGTGCCGCGCCGCCGCCTGGCTGCGCGCCCTGTCGCAGCCGGATCCGCTGCTCGGGCGCGGCTGATCCACCGCTCGATCGCGGCCGAGCTCACCCCGCGGGGTTGAGGTGGATGATCCCGAAGATGCCGCCCGCCGGGTCGTGGACCACGGCGAAGCGGCCGGGTTCGATGTCGACCGGGTCGACGACGGTGGCGCCGCCGAGGCGGGTGACGTCGGCGAGGGCGCGGTCGGTGTCCGGGACGGCGAAGTACACCAGCCAGTGCGCGGGCACTTCGGCCGGCCAGCTCTCGTCGATCCGGATCATCCCGCCGATCTTTCGGCCGCCCAGTCGCAGCAGCCGGTACTCGGTGTCGCCGACGGCCTGCGGTGCCGCGTCCCAGCCGAACACCGCGCGGTAGAACTCGGTGGCGCGGTCGGGTTCGCGGGTGGCCAGTTCGTGCCAGCAGGGGGTGCCGGGCTCGTTGACGACGGTCGAGCCTGGGTGCTGGTTCGGCTGCCACAGCGCGACGGCCGCGCCGGTCGGGTCCGAGCACAGCGCCATCCGGCCCGCGTCGAACACGTCCATCGGGTTCAGGTGCACCTGGCCGCCCGCGTTCCGGACGGCTTCGGCGGAGGCGTCCGCGTCGGTCGTGGCCACGTAGGTGGTCCAGAACGTGGGGCCCTGCCGGGGTTCGTCCTGCGGGCCGATGCCCGCGATCGGCTTGCCGCCTCGCTGGCAGATCAGGTAGCCGCCCGCTTCGGGACCGGAGTCGTGCACGGTCCAGCCGAACAGCTCGGCGTAGAACTCCGAGGCCGAACCGGGGTCGGCGGTGTTGAGATCCACCCAGCAGGGCGTGCCGGGCGGGTACGACGTGATCTCCATGAGAGCCCCCGAGGTTCGTGGAGTACGGCCGCCGGACCCTTGACGGCGGGGTGCGGCCGAGGCCCATAGTGGGCATTCGAATGTTGGTGTGGTCAATCGAACGGCGCATCTCGATCAGGTCTAAAAGCTGAGATGTGGTGGCGAATAGTGACCAATTGGTTGACCCATTACCCGTTCGGGTGAGGTCATGGGACCACTTGACCGTCCCCACAGCGTTGCCGCTGCTACCCAGAGGAGATCAGCGTGTCCCTGGCACGAGTGCTGACCGGAGCGGCGGGCCTGGCCCTGGCCGCCGCCGCCTTCGCCGTTCCCGCCCAGGCCGCCGCCCCCGCGGCGCCCGCCCCCATCGACATGCAGCCGATGATCATCGACGGCGAGGAGGCCACGGACGCTCCTTGGGCCGTTCGCCTGCTCAACGACGGCCAGGAGGCCTGCACCGCGACCGCCATCTCCGCCGACTGGGTGCTCACCGCGCAGCACTGCGTGGAAGGCGCCGGCGACGCGATCAGCTTCAAGGTCGGCAGCCTGAACCAGCACGAGGGCCAGGAGGTCAAGGCCAAGGCCGGCGGCGTGCACGTGCACGACAGCGTCGACCTCGCGCTGGTCAACGTCGACACCCCGATGAACGTCGAGTTCTCGCCGCTCGGCTCCACCGGTGACGTCAACAACGGCGACACCGTCCAGGTCTACGGCTGGGGCGCGACCTGCACCGACCAGCCCGAGGCCCAGTGCCAGGCCGAGAACCTGAAGGTGGCCGACGTCAAGGTCACCGACATCGCCTGCACCGACTACCGCGGCGGCACCGCGGTCTGCGCCGACCGCGTCAACGGCATCACCGCCGGTGGCGACTCGGGCGGCCCGATGTTCTCCAACGGCACCCAGGTCGGCGTGGCCTCCACGAGCGACCGCGCGACCTCGACGGCGTACACGAACGTCACCGAGTACCGCGACTGGATCAAGGAGACCGCCGGCGTCTGATTCGCCTGAGGCTCTCCAGCAGTACCCCGCGTCCGGGGCCGCCACGGCGGCCCCGGACGTGTGCGTTCCGGTGGCGGAAAGTGAGAGCCCGTGCACCCGGGGTGGTCGCTCGCCGGATGAAGATCGCAATTCCCGGAGCGGTCCGTGAAAAATGTGGCCGGGCAATCGAGTCCGGGCCCGGACGTGCAGCTGCGACGGGCGTTTTCGCTGGTCACGCCCGTGATTCGCATATTCGATCACTATGCGTCTTAGATCGTTATCACTGCGTTGATGCGCGGCGCAACAATCCTGTCGTGCTCATCACGTGTAAAATCGAGTATCGCCTGGTAGTGACGCCAGGAAACGGTCGCGTACCTGACGCGTTACCGATGTTCTGTTAAGTTGGCAAAGCATGACCGGCGACAAACCCAGCCATAACGGCGACGGACCGAATGGCGGACGGAATGCAGGGAGTGGTTCTTCCGCTTCCGGTGAGATCGGCATTCCGGTCGTCGCGGACGGTCCCGCACTCTATCGGATCACTCGTGATTCGCAGGTGCTCGATGTGAACTCGTCCTACGCGTACCTGTTGTGGTGCCGGGACTTCGCGCACACCACCGCGGTGGCGCGGGAGGACGGCGACGTGGTCGGTTTCGTCACCGGCTACCTGCGCCCGGACGCCCCGGACGTGCTGATGGTCTGGCAGGTCGCCGTGGACGCCTCGCAGCGCGGCCGCGGTGTGGCGGGCAAGCTGCTCGGGCACCTGCTCGACCGGCTGGTGCCGGAAGGCGTCCGCTACCTGGAGACGACCATCACCGCCGACAACACCGCCTCGATCAAGCTGTTCTCGGCGCTGGCCAGGGACCGCGGCACCGAGCTCGCCCGCAGCGAGCTGTTCGGCGCCGAGCTGTTCCCGGACGCGCACCTGGGCGAGGACCTCTACCGGATCGGCCCGTTCGCGGCCCCCGGTGTCGTGGCAGGTGAGGCCGCCGCGGCGCCACGTCCGGCGGACTAGCGCGAGCACGTCCCGCACGGCTCTCGGTGGGAGCCGGTGGCGCGGGGAACGTGCGGGGGCGGGGTCATCCGCCGGCCGCGCCGCACAGACGAACGAGTTCCGACCGGCAGGTCTCCCCGGCGGGGACCATGACCGATTTGCAGCCGGTGGCCGCTTCGGCCGCCGCGAACGGAGGATCGTGAACGATATCTTCGCAAGCCTCGAATCCGAGGTCCGCAGTTACAGCCGCACCTGGCCGACGACGTTCGACAAGGCGGGTGGCAGCTGGCTCTACGGCGAGGACGGCACGCCCTACCTGGACTTCTTCGCCGGCGCCGGCGCGCTGAACTACGGCCACAACAACCCGCGGCTCAAGCGCAAGCTCATCGAGTACATCGAGCGCGACGGCGTCACGCACGGGCTCGACCAGGCGACCGCCGCGAAGCGGGAGTTCCTGGAGACGATCGACGAGAAGCTGCTCAAACCGCGCGGGCTGGACTACAAGGTCCAGTTCCCCGGGCCGACGGGCACCAACTCGGTCGAGTCCGCGCTCAAGCTGGTCCGCAAGATCACCGGCCGCGAGTCGATCATCAGCTTCACCAACGCGTTCCACGGCATGACCCTCGGGTCGCTGTCGGTGACGGGCAACTCGATGAAGCGCGGCGGCGCGGGCATCCCGCTGGTGCACTCCACGCCGATGCCCTACGACAACTACTTCGACGGGCAGTACCCGGACTTCCTGTACTTCGAGCGGCTGCTCGAGGACAGCGGCTCCGGCCTGAACGAGCCCGCCGCGGTGATCGTGGAGACCCTGCAGGGCGAGGGCGGCATCAACTCGTCCCGCCCGGAGTGGCTGCGCGGCCTGCGCGAGCTGTGCGACAAGCACGGCATGCTGCTCATCGTCGACGACGTGCAGATGGGCTGCGGGCGCACCGGCCCGTTCTTCAGCTTCGAAGAGGCCGGCATCACCCCGGACATCGTCTGCCTGTCCAAGTCCATCGGCGGCTACGGCATGCCGCTGGCCCTGACGCTGATCAAATCCGAGCACGACGTGTGGGAGCCCGGTGAGCACAACGGCACCTTCCGCGGCAACAACCCCGCGTTCGTGACCGCGTCCGAGGCGCTGAAGCTCTACTGGAGCGACGACGCGCTGCAGAAGAGCACCATCGCCAAGGGCGAGCGCGTCGGCCAGGTCATCGGCGAGATCGCCGACAAGTACGAGGGCGCCCAGGCCAAGGGCCGCGGCCTCGCGCGCGGCCTCGGGTTCGAGGACCCGGAGACCGCGGGCAAGATCTCGAAGGCGGCGTTCGACCGGAAGCTGATCCTGGAGACCTCCGGCCCGCAGAGCGAAGTGATCAAGATCATGCCGCCGCTGACCGTGTCGGATGAAGAGCTCGAACAGGGGCTTCAGATCATCGTCGATTCGGTGCAAGCTGTGCTTGCCTGATCCAACAACGCACGCGACGGCCGGTCCCGCACTTCCGGGCCGGCCGTCTCGTACGGCACCACCGGCACCACGAAGGAGGGCATTGTGTTCGTCCGCAGCCTCGAAGAGGTCGAGAACACCGACGACGACATCCAGACCGAGAACTGGCGCAGCAAGCGCATCGTGCTGGCCAGGGAGAAGGTCGGCTTCTCGGTGCACGAGACCACCCTTTACGCCGGTACCGTGAACGACTTCTGGTACGCCAACCACATCGAAGCCGTGTTCGTGTACGAGGGTGAAGGCGAGCTCGAGAACAAGTCGACCGGCGAGATCCACCAGCTCAAGCCGGGCACGCTGTACATGCTCAACGAGCACGACAAGCACCAGGTCCGTCCCAAGACCGACATCCGCACGGTCTGCGTGTTCAACCCGCCGGTGACCGGCCGCGAGGTGCACGACGAGAACGGCGTGTACCCGCTGATCGTGGAGGACTGACCGGGCATCGACCCGGCGTTCCCGCCGCACCGCCCACGAGCCGCCGCCCGCGGCCGTGGGCGGTTTTTCATGCCTGCCGCGCCCGTCCGGGAAACCTCGCCGGAACGCATGCGTAATGACCGCGGCGGTCGGGTAGCCCAGAACTGTCTGGTTGCCTGCCGCGGTGTGCGACACGGATCCCCCGACGAGGGGAACGGCCACCGACCGAGGAACCGAGAAATGGCGCCCGATTCCGACGTGGAATCGGGCGCTCCGGCGGTAATTCGCGAAGGAGGCGCAACTGATGACCGTCGCGGATGTGACGACTCAGGACCGTTATCCGACTCGGCGCGGCACCGAGTCCGCATTCATCGAACGCACCGATCCCGTCGTGTGGTCCGGCGTGCGCGCCGGACCGGCGACGCGGACCGACCTGGCCGCGCACGAGGCCAAGGGATTCCACACCGTGCCGGGTCTGCTGTCCCCGGCGGAAGTGCAGAAGTACTGGCAGGAACTCGATCGGCTCACCAAGGACCCCGAGGTCCGGGCCGATGAGCGCACCGTCGTGGAGAAGGACTCCGGCCAGGTCAGGTCCTTGTTCGAGGTGCACCGCACCAGCGAGCTGATCGCCGAGCTGGTGCGCGACCCGCGAGTGCTGGACCGGGCGCGGCAGATCCTTGGATCCGAGGTCTACGTGCACCAGAGCCGGATCAACTACATGCCGGGATTCAAGGGCAGCGGGTTCTACTGGCATTCCGATTTCGAGACCTGGCACGCCGAAGACGGCCTTCCCGCGCCGCGCGCGGTGAGCCTGTCGGTGGCGCTCACCGACAATTATCCGTTCAACGGCGGATTGATGGTCATGCCGGGCGCGCACCGCACCTACGTGTCGTGCGTGGGCCGCACTCCGGGGGAGAACTACAAATCTTCGCTGAAGGAGCAGAAGGTGGGGGTTCCGGGCGAGGACGACATCACCCGGCTCGGCTACGAGCACGGGATCGAGCAGTTCACCGGGTACGCGGGGTCGGCGTTGTGGTTCGACTCGAACACGATGCACGGGTCCGGCAACAACATCACGCCGTTCCCGCGGTCGAACATCTTCATCGTGTTCAACAGCGTGCGCAACGCGCCGGTGGCGCCGTTCGCGGCGGACCGGCCGCGGCCGAGCTTCGTCGCCGCGCGGGACACCAGCGCCGTCGTGCGCTGACGCGGCACCGCCCGGCCCGGTCGCGCGACACGCGGCCGGGCCGGTTCGCGTTCGACCCCTCTCCGGGGTCATGCTCATCCTGAACACATTGCTTGAGCCCCCGAAAGGGTTGGAATACTGATTCCGATGAGTGATCGTGGACGGTGTTCCATGGCGTCACCCGCTGACAGGGCGGTCCAGGAGAGCGGATGAGCACACTGCACCACCCCGTCGAGGCGATGCCCTCCGACATGCGCGACAGCGTCACCACGCCCAGCGCGGCGCGCGTCTACGACTGGTACCTCGGCGGGGCGCACAACTGGGAGATCGACCGCGCTTTCGGACAGCGCGTCGTGGAGATCGTCCCCGGCATGAAGGCCTACTGCCGGGCCAACCGCCGCTTCCTCAACCGGGTCGTGCGCTACGCCCTCGACTCCGGCATCCGGCAATTCCTGGACCTCGGCTCCGGCCTGCCCACCGTCGGCAACGTGCACGAAGTCGCCGAGCTGCACTGGAGCTCCGCGCCCGAAGCCCGCGACCCCGGCGACACGCGCGTCGTCTACGTGGACAACGACCCCGTGGTGCAGTCGCTGGGCGGACTCATCCTCGACCGGGAAGGCGACCCGCGACGGCACCGCGCGCTGCGCGCCGACCCGATCGCCGACCCCGGCGGGATGTGGGCGCTGCTGGACGACACCGGGGTGATCCGGTTCGACGAACCCATCTGCATGCTGATGCTGTCGATGCTGCACTTCTCCAAGGACGCCGTCGGCCCGCACGGCGCGCTCGACGCGCTGCGGGAACGGCTGCCCAGCGGTTCGCTGCTCGCCGTGTCGCACTGGACGACCTCCGACGCGACCGAACAGGAGCAAGAGGAGAACCGGCGGCTCGTGGAAGCCTACGAGCAGTCGACCCACCCGGGGCAGCTGCGCTCCCACTCGGAGATCCGGGCGTTCTTCGGGGACTTCGCGATGGTGGAGCCCGGGTTGGTCTATGCGCCTCAGTGGCGGCCGGATGGGCAGGAGGAGTTCACCGGCGACCCGGAACGCTCCCGAATGCTCGCCGGGCTAGCTCGTAAGGCATGAGTGCCCGCCCGGTCGGTTTGGGCGGGTGGTCGGGTGGCGGAACCTCAGCCGGTCTCTCGCTGCGGGATCTTTTTCCCAAGCGGCTCCGCCACGAGGGAAAAAGCTGTCCTCGCGAGAGACCGGCTGAGAACCCGCGGGTGGTCGGCTTTTTGACGTGGGCTATGTGCTTCGCACATACGGGCACGGCCTTCGGCCGCGAGGCAGGCGGGACTTCGTCCGCCCACTGCACGGCTTCGCCGCAATGCACGGCCTTCGGCCGCCAGGCAGGCGCGCTTCGCCGCTCAGAGCACGGCTTTGCCGGGAGGCAGGGGCTTTGGTCGTTTCCTGGTCTCTGGGCAGGGCTGGGGCGAAGGTCAGGGGGCGGGGGGTGGGTCCAAGCCCAGGTAGCGGCGTTCGTTGAACTTTTCGCCTGTGCAGGAGGCTCCGATGTCGTGGCCGATGCGTTCGATCACGTCGGCCAGTTCCAGGCGGGACAGCCATTGGCGGGGGAGCGCGGCGGTGCCGTGGCGGGCGCCGAGGATGGCGCCGGTGATCGCGGCCGTGCTGTCGCTGTGCCCGGAGTGGTTCGCGGCCAGGCGCAGCGCGTCCGGGAACTGCTCCGGCCGGGGCAGCGCCAGCGCGCAGTACGCGCCGATGGCCAGGGCTTCCGGGCCGATCCAGCCCTGCCCGAGCCGTTCCACGTGCGAGACGGAAGCGCCCAGCCGGGACAGCGTGGAGGCCTCCGCGAGCAGGCCCGCGGTCTCCCCGTCGTCGCGCAGCACGCGCCCCGTCGCCTGGTCCACCGCGTCCGGCAACCGCCTGCCCTGCACGGCGATCAAGTGCACGATCAGCGACAGCGTGCCCGCCGACGCCCAGCCACCGCCGCCGCCGTGGGTGAGCGCGGCGAGCCGGCAGCCGAGCCCGTAGGCGATGGTCGCGCTGGGGGCGAAACCGACCGGCGTGCTGCGGTCCACGCCGCCGCAGCCCTTCGAGCTGTTGCGCGGGCGGTCCGGGCTGCCGAGCTCCGGTTCGCCCAGCGCGCGCAAGCTGGTGAGCCCGGGCGCGCGGCTCGCGTACAGCTCGCCCTCGGCGAGCAGACCGGTCGCGCCCGGCGGCGGCTTGGACTCCTGCTGGGTGATCAGCCAGCGGCGGTAGGCGGCCGTGACCGTTTCGACGGGTCGCCACTGGCCGCCGTTGTTGCCCTGGGTCCACGCGCTGAGGTAGCCCTCGCCGGTGAACAGCGTCATCTGCGTGGCGTCGCCCAACAGGGCTTGCGGAGGCGGCTCGGTGATGCCCTGCTCGCCGTGCTCGGCGCGGATCCCGTCCAGCTGCTGGAACTCGACCGGTGCTCCGAGCGCGTCGCCGAGAGCCCCGCCGAGCAGGCAGCCCACGGCCCGATCGACCACTGTGGACGGTGTGGGCACGCGGTGATCTCCTTCTCGGGCACTGCTTCGGCGGCGGTCGATCAGTGCCCGACTCTACTGGGCGGTATGGCGGGCGCGGCGGCGATCCGGCAACCGCGGACGTCGTCGCCGCGTGCGGCCCGACACCCTGGCATCCGGCACCGGATGCGTGAATGATCAACTTTCCGGACACCGCGGCGCGCCCCGGTCGGGTGATCGGCGCGTCTGCCGGATGTTCGACGGTCGCGCCATCACGTTCGGCCGATCGGGTGACGCCTCGGATGGTATCGGTGGGCGCCGGTCGAAGATCGCTACCGTGTGTCCGCTTCGCCGGGAGTGGACTCCGCGAGTCCGAGTGACCGAAACTGACGAGGATCGAACACGCAGCGAACGGCAGGTGTCGAGGGGCATGCAGGGGCAGGACGCAACGCCCGATCGGAGGGGCGCTAGCCGCGAGGACGCCGGTCCGGACACCGCCGGATTCACCTTCCGCGTGCTCGGCCCGCTCGAAGTCCGCTACGACGGGGCGCCGCTGCAGCTCGGCTCCGCCTCCGTGCGCGGAGCGTTCGCCTGCCTGCTGATGGAACCCAACCAGCTCGTCTCCATCGACCGGCTCATCGACACCCTCTGGGGGGACGAGCCGCCCGCGACCGCCCGCACCATCGTGCACGGCTACATCTCCCGCATCCGGCGGCTGCTGCACGGCCACGGCGACGCCGACGCGGCCGGGCGCCCCGAGATCCTCACCCGCTCGCCCGGCTACCTGCTGCGCATCGACCCCGAGCGCGTCGACGCGCACCGCGCCCGCACGCTGATCAACGAGGCGCACGGCAAGGACCCCGCGGCCAGGGCGGCGCTGCTCACCGAAGCCCTCCAGCTGTGGCGCGGCCCCGTGCTCTCCGGCATCGTCGCCGAACGGCTGCACCAGATGGTCGGGCCCAACCTCGACGAACTGCGGCTGCTCGCCCTGGAAGAGCGCATCGCCGCCGAGCTGGAACTGGGCAAGCACCACCGGCTGGTCGTCGAACTGGCCACCCTCGTCGACCAGCACCCGCTGCGGGAACGGCTCACCTACCTGCTGATGCTCGCCGGGTACCGGGCGGGCAACCGCGCGGAAGCCCAAGCGCGCTACCACGCGCTGCGGGAACGGCTCTCCCACGAACTCGGCATCGACCCCGGCCCCGAAGTGCGCACCCTCTACGAACGGCTGCTGCGCGACGACGAAGCCCTGCTCAGCGGCACGCAGCGGCAAGCCGACCGGGAAGTCGCCCCCGTCGGCCCGGTCCCCGCCGAACTGCCGCCCGCCGTCGCCGGGTTCGTCGGCCGCGAACGCGAAATGGCGCTGCTGGACCGGATGGTCGAACGCGACCGCGGCGACACCACGCTGCTCGCCGTGCTCACCGGCACCGCGGGAGTCGGCAAGAGCGCCGTCGCGATCACCTGGGCGCAGCGGGTCGCCGCGTCGTTCCCCGACGGCCAGCTCTACGCCTCGCTGCGCGGATTCGACTCCGAACGCGCGCCGTTGTCCCCGGGCGAAGCGCTCACCAGCATGCTCAAGACCCTCGGCGTGGCCGCCGACGCCATCCCCGTCGACCTCGACGACCGGGCCGCGCTGTTCCGCTCGCTGCTCGCCGACCGGCGCGTGCTGGTGCTGCTCGACAACGCCCGCGACTCCGAGCAGGTCCGGCCGCTGCTGCCCGGCGGATCCCGCTCGCTGGTGCTGGTGACCAGCAGGCGCAGGCTCGACGGGCTCGTCGTGCGCAGCGGCGCCCGCGTGCTGCCGCTGGAGACGCTGCCCACCGAATCCGCCGTCGCGCTGCTCGACCGCGCGGGCGGCATCGACGGGTCCGCCGAGGAACCCGAGGCCGCGCGGGAACTCGCCGAGCTCTGCGGCGGGCTGCCGCTGGCGCTGCGCATCGCCGCCGCCCGGCTCGCCGCGAACCCCGCCCGCGGCATCGCGGGCCTCGTGCGCGAACTCACCGACGAGAGCAACCGGCTGCACGCGCTGGACATCGACGACGCCGACACCAGCGTGCGCCGCGCCTTCGACATCTCCTACCGCAACCTGCACCCCGTGCACGCCGCCACGTTCCGGCAGCTCGGCCTGGTACCGGGGCACACGTTCACCGCGCACGCCGTGGCCGCCGTGTGCGAAACGGACCCGCCCGGCGCATACCGCAGGTTGCGGGCGCTCGCGCTGGCCCACCTCGTGACCGAGTCCGAAGTGGACCGGTTCGGCATGCACGACCTGCTGCGGCTCTACGCGCGGGAACTGCTCACCGCGCCCACCTGCGACGGCAAGCAGGACGGCGCCGGCTTCGCCGAACGCGACGAGAAGGCGTTCACCCGGCTCCTGCACTACTACCTCGTGGTCGCCGACCACGCGCGCCGCTTCCTGCGGCCCGCCCGCGACGACCTCGACCTCTCCGGCGACTCCACCATCGAGCAGCCCGAGATCCGCAACCGCACCGAAGCGCTGGCCTGGTTCGACTCCGAGTGGCCCAACCTGGTCGCCGCCGTGCGCGCCGCGCACTCCCACGGCCTGCACGAGTACGCGTGGCGGCTGGTGCGCTGCCAGTTCAACTACCTGGTGGTGCGCTGCCCGTGGGAGGACTGGATCCAGATCTACACCGTCGGCCTCGAATCGGCGCGGCTCGCCGCCGACCCCGTCGGCCAGGTGCTGATGCCCGCCGGGCTCGGCGTGGCCTACGCCCGCACCGGCAAGCACGACGAGGCGCTGGCGCACTACGCCGACTCGTACCGCTGCGCCGTCGCCACCGGGAACGCCGGATGGCTGGCGTTGGCGCAGGTCAACATGGGTGCCGTGCTGTTCCGGATGCAGCGCTACGCGGAGGCGCAGGTGCACTGCCGGGACGCGCTGCGCGCCTACCGCACGCTCGGCGACCGCTACCGGGAGGCGGGTGCGCTGAACAACCTCGCCCAGGTCGAGCAGGCCAACGGGCGGCTCGACGAGGCGTTGGAGCACTTGCTGGAGGCCGAGGTGATGTACCGCGAGGCCGACGACCTCGAAACCCTCGCGATGGTGCTGAACAACTGCGGCGAAGTCAGCATCGAATCGGGCAGGCTCGACGAGGGTGAGGGCTACCATCACGAGGCGCTGAACGTGGCGCAGCGCTGCGGGTCGGCGATGCACCAGGCGTCGGCGTACATGGGGCTGGGCGACGTGGCGCAGTCCCGCGGCGATCGCTCCGTGGCCCGCACCCGGTGGGAGACGGCGCTGTCGATCTACGAGACCGGCGGGTCACCGCGCGCCGCGCAGGCCAAGTCCCGGCTGCAGTCCATTGACGACATCGGCGCCTGACTCCGCGGCAGCTCACATGGTGTCCACTGTGGACGTTTAGCCGACGTTTAGCCGATGTCTAGCCCGGACTGCCAAAGTGCCTTTCGTGCGGGTCAGCGTCATGAACGGCCCGCACCGGGTGGCACTGGGGGAAATCCGAGGGGGGATTGCCACCCGGCCGTCCCGGCCGAGCCCGTGCCAACGGGCGACGGTCGGGGCGGACGCTCCGAGCCCGGGGCGCTCGGAGCGATCCGGGAGGACGTGGGGGTGGGTGCGGACCTTTGGACTGGGGGATTCCAGAGGTCCGCACTTCGTCTTTCTCAGCCGAGGTGGGAAGTCTCGCTCGGCTTGACGTGCGGCGTCGGGCTGCCTCGCGGCGAAGCCGTGCAGTGGACGAGCGAAGCGAAGTCTGCCTGGCGGCGAAGCCGTGCCTGGGGCGAGCGAAGCGAAGTCTGCCCTGCGGCCGAAGGCCGTGCCTGTATTCGCGCAGCGAATAGCCCACGCCCAAAAGCCGACCACCGGCGGGTTCTCAGTCGGTCTCTCGCGAGGACAGCTTTTTCCCTC
>NZ_JBSFWJ010000068.1:0-34862 GCF_053592695.1 Saccharopolyspora sp. NPDC002578
CTCGCTGCGGTATCTTTTTCCCGAGTGGCTCCGCCACGAGGGAAAAAGCCGTCCTCGCGAGGAACCCACTGAGACCCCGCCGGTGGTCGGCTTGCTCTGGTGGTCGCTGCTCGGCGGCTTCGCCACCGACAAGACGAAACCGAAAACCGTGGGAGAGGCCTGTTTCCGGTGACTGAGGAGTCTGGTGTGGACGAGCGGGCGGAGTTGAGCCTGGCGGGCAAGGTGGCCGTGGTGACCGGGGCCGGTGGTGGGCTCGGGCGGGCGGAGGTGCTCGCGTTGGCCGGGGCCGGTGCCGAGGTGGTGGTCAACGACGTTTCGGACGCCGCGGACGCGGTGGTCGGGGAGGTCGAGGCCGCCGGGGGGAAAGCGGTGGCCGTGCGCGGCGACATCAGCGACCGCGAGGTCGCCGACGGGTTGGTCTCGACCGCCCTGGAGCGCTTCGGCGGCCTGCACGTCGTGGTGAACAACGCGGGAGTTCTGCGCGACCGCACCATCTTCAACATGACCGACCAGGAGTGGGACGACGTCATCCGGGTCCACCTGCGCGGTCACTTCCTGCTCTCCCGGGCGGCGACCGCGCACTGGCGGGCGCAGTCCAAGGACACCGGCGGCGAGGTCTACGGGCGCATCGTGAACACCGCGTCCGAGGCGTTCCTGTTCGGCTCCGGCGGGCAGCCGAACTACACGGCGGCCAAAGCGGGCATCGCCATGCTGACGGTCTCCACCGCCCGCGCGACCGCCCGCTACGGCGTGCGCGCCAACGTGATCTGCCCGCGCGCCAGGACCGGGATGACCGAGGACACCTTCGGGCCCGCACCGGAAAGCGGTGTCGATCCGCTGTCCACCGAGCACGTGGCGCCGTTCGTCGCCTACCTCGCGGCACCGGCCGCCGCGGGGATCAACGGCCAGGTGTTCGTGGTGCACGGCGGCAAGGTCGTGCTCATGGCACCGCCCGCCGTCGAGCGCCGCTTCGACACCGCGGGACCGACCTGGACCGCCGCGGAACTCCACGCGTCCGTCGGCGACTACTTCGCCGGGCGCGGCGAAGCCATGTTCACCAGCGACGACCTGCTCGCGCTGGGCTGAAGCGGCACGACCCGACGGAGCCCGCGATCGGCTCCGGACGACCAGCACCAGGAGGAGTGACGACGATGTCGCTGACCGTGCAACAGCATCGCGGGAACGTCGGGCTGCGCAACGGCTCGTTGCTCGTCGACGGCGAGTGGCGCCAGGCCCGTTCCGGCGAGACCTGGACCCACCTGCACCCCGCCACCCAGGAAGAGGTCGGGGAATTCCCCGTCGCGGGCGCCGAAGACGTCGACGAAGCGGTCCGGGCGGCGCGGCGCGCCTTCGACGAGGGCGAGTGGCCGACGATGCCCGCCGGGCGGCGGGCGAAGCTGCTGCACCGCTACGCCGAATCCCTGCGCGAGCACGCCGACGAGCTGCGCGGCCTGCAGGCGCTGGACAACGGGGTGCCGCTGTCGTTCGGCACCGTCTACGCCGGATCGGTCGACGTCGCCGCCGACGCCTTCGACCACCACGCGGGCTGGATCGACAAGGCCGGCGGCGAGACCCTGCCGCCGTACCAGGGCGGCGACCACCTGGCGATGACGTTGCGCGAACCGATCGGCGTGGTCGCCGCGATCCTGCCGTGGAACGCGCCGTTCCTGCTGTTCGCCCAGAAGCTCGGCCCCGCGCTGGCGGCCGGGTGCACCGTCGTGCTGAAGCCGTCCGAGTACGCGACGTTCGCGGTGCTGCGGATGGTGGAACTGCTCGCGGACGCCGGGATTCCCGACGGCGTCGTCAACGTCGTGACCGGCACCGGCGAACCGACCGGCGAAGCGCTGATCACGCACCGGATGGTCGACAAGGTCAGCTTCACCGGCAGCCGCGAAGTGGGACGCCGGATCGTGGAGGCCTCGGCGCCGACGATGAAGCGGGTGTCGCTGGAGCTCGGCGGCAAGAGCCCCGCCCTGGTGTTCCCGGACTCCGACGCGGGGCTGGCCGGGATGACGGCGATGGGCATGGTCACCCTCGGCCTGTCCGGGCAGGCGTGCGTGGCCCACACCAGGGCGCTGGTGCACCGCGACGTCTACGACGAGTTCATCGGCGCCGCGGAGATGATCGCCGCCTCGGTCACCTACGGCGACCCGTTCGACCCGGGAGTGCTGGCCAGCCCGCTGATCAACGAGAGGCAGCTCAAGCGGGTGCTGGACCTGGTCGAACGCGGCAAGCAGGAGGGCGCCCGGCTGGTCACCGGCGGTGAGCGGGCCGACGGCGACCTCAGCGCCGGGAACTTCGTGACCCCGGCGATCTTCGCCGACGTCGACAACTCGATGAACATCGCCCAGCAGGAGGTCTTCGGGCCGGTGCTGTCGGTGGTGCCCTTCACCGACGAGGACGAGGCGATCCGGCTCGCCAACGACACCGAGTACGGGCTCGGCGCGGGCGTGTTCACCGCCGACGCGCAGCGCGCGTTCCGGGTATCGCGCAAGCTGCGCGCGGGCACGGTCGGCATCAACGGCTTCCAGGTCGAGCCGCACCTGCCCTTCGGCGGGTACAAGCAGTCCGGCCTCGGCAGGGAGGGCGGGCGCAGCGCCTACGAGGCCTACACCGAGCTCAAGACGGTGCTGATGCCGCTGACCGAAGAGATGATGTGACGGCCGTGGAGCGGCTTTCCGGGAAGGTTGCGGTCATCACCGGTGCGGCCGGCGGTCAGGGCGCCGCCGCCGCGCGCCGCTTCGTGTCCGAAGGCGCCCGCGTGCTGCTCGCCGACGTCGCCGACGAGGCGGGCGAGGCGCTGGCCGGTGAGCTCGGCGAGCCCGCCCGCTACCGGCACCTCGACGTCTCCGCCGAACACGAGTGGGACGAGGCGATCCGGGTCGCGGAGTCGGTGTTCGGGCCGGTCGACGTTCTGGTCAACAACGCCGGCGTGCTGCACCTGGCGGCGCTGGCCGACACGGCGCTCGCGGACTACGAGCGGGTCGTGCGGGTGAACCAGATCGGCGCCTTCCTCGGGATGCGCGCCGTGCTCAGTTCCATGCCGAGCGGCGGTTCCATCATCAACGTGTCCTCTGTGGAGGGTCTGGCGGGGATGCCGGGAACGGTGGCCTACGCGGCGAGCAAGTTCGCCATCCGCGGCATGACGAAGGTCGCCGCGCTGGAACTCGGCGAGCGCGGCATCCGGGTCAACTCGGTGCATCCCGGAATGATCGACACGGGGATGTTGCGGGACGTCGCGGGAGACGCGATGGACGGCTTCGCGAAGTCCCGGCTCGCGCTGGGTCGGCTCGGCGAGTCGGCGGACATCGCCAACCTCGTGCTGTTCCTTGCCGGTGACGAGAGTTCCTACTGCACGGGCGCCGAATTCGTGGCCGACGGCGGCGCGACGGCGGCGTACGCCCTGTCGAGGTGAGGAGTGCCGATGGTCCGCGCAGCGGGGCGGGTGGCGGATCCCGGAAGCCGCCTGCGTTGTCGGTGTGAACGAGCCGTCGTCCTGCCGGCGGCGCAGCCGCTGAGCACGAGTGCTCCTTCGAAGTGGTGGTGTTCCGATGGGCGTTGAAGTGGGTGTTCGAGGGCTGACGAAGTCCTTCGGGCAGCGCACGGTGTGGTCGGACGTGTCGCTGACGCTGCCGCCGGGGGAGGTCAGCGCGATCCTCGGACCCTCGGGGACCGGCAAGTCGGTGTTCCTGAAGTTGCTGATCGGGCTGCTGGAACCGGATCGCGGCAGCGTGCTGGTCGACGGCACCGACGTGTGCTCCTGCTCGGAGCGGGAGCTCTACGCGATCCGCAAGCGCTTCGGGGTGCTGTTCCAGGACGGCGCGCTGTTCGGATCGATGAACCTGTTCGACAACGTGGCGTTCCCGCTGCGGGAGCACACCCGCAAGTCGGAGGCGGAGGTCCGGCGGATCGCGCTGGAGAAGATGGAGCTGGTCGGCCTCTCCGGCGCGGAGCACAAGCTCCCGGGTGAGCTCTCCGGCGGGATGCGCAAGCGCGCGGGATTGGCCAGGGCGCTGGTGCTCGACCCGGAGGTGATCCTCTGCGACGAGCCCGATTCCGGGCTCGACCCGGTCCGCACCGCGTACCTGTCGCAGCTGCTGATCGACCTCAACGCGCACTTGGACACCACGATCCTGCTGGTCACCCACAACATCGAGGTCGCGCGCACGGTGCCGGACAACCTGGGCCTGTTCTTCCGCGGCAGGCTGGTGCTGTTCGGCCCGCGGGAAGTGCTGCTCACCAGCGACGAGCCGGTCATCGACCAGTTCGTCAACGGCCGCCGCGCCGGACCGATCGGGATGAGCGAGGAGAAGGACGCCGCGACCGCCGCCGCCGAACTGGCCGCGCTGCCCGCAGCGGCCCCGCGCGAGATCACCCCGCAGCTGACCCCCAGCCCCGGCGTCCCGGAACGCACCGCGGTGCGCCGCCGCACCGAGCGGGTGCGGGCCTCGCTGGACACCTGGCCCGCGCCGGTGCGCGAGCGGGTGCTGGCCGGGTTGCGGGCCGAGCAGCGCGGTGGGCGGCCGGGGGAGCCCGCATGAGTTCGCCGGGTGCGAGCCACCGCGTCCCCGCACGCGCCGCCTTCGCCCAGGTCGGGCGGTTGGCGACGCTGTCGTGGGAGGTCCTGCGGGCCATTCCGCGGCGGCCCTTCCAGGTGCGGGAATGGGTGGAGCAGGCATGGTTGTTCGCCAGCGTCACGATCCTGCCGACCGCGCTGGTGGCGATCCCGTTCGGCGCGGTGATCGCCATGCAGCTCGGGTCGCTGACCCAGCAGATCGGCGCCCAGTCGTTCACCGGTGCCGCCAGCGCGCTGTCCATCCTGCAGCAGGCCAGCCCGCTGATCACCGCGCTGCTGGTCGCCGGTGCGGGCGGATCGGCGGTGTGCGCGGACATCGGCGCCCGCAAGATCCGCGAGGAGATCGACGCGATGGAGGTGCTGGGCGTCTCGGTCATCCACCGCCTCGTCGTGCCCCGGGTGCTGGGCGCGGTGTTCGTCTCGTTGCTGCTCAACGGGTTGGTCAGCGTGGTCGGCGTGGCCGGCGGCTACTTCTTCAACGTGGTGCTGCAGGGCGGGACGCCCGGTGCGTACCTGGCGAGCTTCAACGCGCTCGCCCAGCTGCCGGACCTCTACGTCAGCGAGTTCAAGGCGCTGATCTACGGGTTCGTGGCGGGCGTGGTCGCGGCCTACCGCGGCCTGAACCCGGCCGGTGGCCCGAAGGGCGTGGGCGACGCGGTCAACCAGGCCGTGGTGATCACCTTCCTGCTGCTGTTCGCGATCAACCTCGTGATCACCGGCATCTACTTGCAGCTCATCCCGCCGAAGGAGTTGTGAGCCGATGGCCGTCACCGAGCAGTACCTGCCGCCGCCGACGGCGTGGCGCCGCAGGCTGTCGCTGCTGTTCTCCCGGCCGGGCGACGCGCTGGCCGGGCTGGGCTGGCAGCTGTCGTTCTACCTGCGGGCCCTCGCGCTGGCACCGCTGACGTTGCGCAAGTACCGGCGGGAGACCGGCCGGCTGCTGACCGAGGTGATGTTCGGCAGCGGTGCGCTGGCCGTCATCGGCGGCACGCTCGGCGTGATGATCGGCATGACGGTGTGCACCGGCGCGATCGTCGGGCTGCAGGGCTATTCCTCGCTGGACCAGCTCGGCACCTCCGCGCTCACCGGGTTCATCGCCGCGTACTTCGACACCCGCGAGGTCGCACCGCTGTCTGCGGGGCTGGCGCTGTCGGCGACGGTCGGCTGCGGGTTCACCGCGCAGCTCGGGGCGATGCGGATCTCCGACGAGATCGACGCGCTCGAAGTGATGGGCGTGCGCACCGTGCCGTACCTGGTGACCAGCCGGGTGCTGGCCGGGCTCGCGGCGGTGATCCCGCTGTACGTGGTGGGGCTGCTCGGCTCGTACTTCGCGTCGAGGCAGATCACCGTGTGGTTCTACGGCCAGTCCGCGGGGACCTACGACCACTACTTCCACCTGTTCCTGCCGCCGCAGGACGTGCTGTGGTCGTTCGGCAAGGTGCTGGTGTTCAGCCTCGTGGTGATCTTGACGCACTGCTACTACGGCTACACCGCGCGCGGCGGGCCCGCCGGGGTCGGGGTCGCGGTCGGGCGCGCGGTGCGCACCTCGATCGTGCTGGTCGCGGTGCTGGACTTCTTCCTGAGCCTGGCGATCTGGGGCTCGACGACGACCGTGCGGATCGCGGGATGAGCCCCGGGAGCGCGCGCGGCGCGCGGCGGGCCGCCCCCGGACGGGGAGGGGCGCACCGATGACGAACCTGCTGCGCGATCGGCGCCGCCACCAGCTGCTGGGACTGGTGTTCCTGCTCGTCTCGGCGCTGTTCTTCAGCGCCATGATCGGCTTCTACCAGAAGGCGTTCACCCCGGTCGTGCCCGTCACGCTGCACACCGACCGGGCGGGCAACGAGATGCGCGCCGGCGCCGACGTGAAGGTGCGCGGCGTGCTGGTCGGCGAGGTGCGCTCGGTGGACCCCGGCCAGGGGCGCGCCACCGTGGAGCTCGCGCTGCGGCCCGAGATGGCGGCGAAGATCCCCGCCGACGTCACGGCCCGGCTGCTGCCGAAGACGTTGTTCGGCGAGCGCTACGTGTCGCTGGGTTTCCCCACGGACGGCGGGGGAGGCGCACGCCTCGCGAGCGGCGACGTGATCGGCCAGGACCGCAGCGCGGCGGCGATCGAGATCGAGCGGGTGCTCGACGACCTGCTCCCGCTGCTGCAGGCGGTGCAGCCGCAGCAGCTGTCGGCGACGCTCGACGCGGTCTCGCAGGCGCTGGACGGGCGCGGCGAGCAGCTGGGCACCACGATCCGCGACCTGGACGGCTACCTGGCGAAGTTCAACCCGTCGCTGCCGCGCCTGCAGTCGGTCCTCGGCCGCATCGACGACGTCTCGCGCACCTACCAGGAAGCGGCGCCGGACCTGCTGAGCGCGCTGCGCGACTTCACCACGACCAGCACGACCATCGCCGAGCGCGGCGACCAGCTGCGCTACGTCTGGAACGCCACCACCGTCACCGCCGTGAACGCGAGCGGTTTCCTGGAAGCCAACCAGGACAACCTGATCCGGCTCAGCGCCGACTCCCGGTCCACGTTGGAGCTGTTCGGCCGCTACGCGCCGCAGTACGCCTGCGTGCTCGACCAGATCGCCACCAGCCTCCCGATCGCGGAGCGCGCGTTCGGCAAGGGCGACGAGAATCCGATGCAGAAGGTCACCATCGAGGTCACCGGCAGCCGCGGCAAGTACCTGCCCGGCACCGACGCGCCCCGCTACGAGGACACCCGAGGACCCCGCTGCTACCCGTGGGTGGAGCCGCCGGACCGCTTCCCGCAGTACGCGCCCGGCGGCCCGTTGCGCGACGGGTCCACGCACCCGCCACCACCGCACGGCCCCGGTGAGCAACACCCCGCGGATTCCCCTGCTACGACCAGCCCGCAGGCCGCCGACGGCGCCTCCGGCGGGCCGCTGGCCGCCAATTCCCCCGCCGAACGCGACCTGGTCGCCGCGCTGCTGGCGCCGTCGCTGCGGCGGACGCCGAGCCGGGTGCCGGACTGGAGCAGCGTGCTCGTGGGACCCGTCTACCGCGGAGCGGAGGTGACCGTGCGATGAGGGGACTCACCGCGCCACTGGTCAAGCTGTCGCTGTTCACCCTCGTCACGGTGCTGCTGACGGCGCTGCTGGCGATGACCGTCGCGGCGTCGAACGTGGGCTCGACCTCCGAGTACGCCGCGAAGTTCGACGACGCCTCGGGACTCGGCGTGGGCGACGAGGTCCGCATCGCGGGGGTGCGCGTCGGAGAGGTGAGCTCGCTGGAGGTCGTCGACGGCACCAGGGCGCTGGCCCGCTTCGAGATCGACGCCGCCCGCACGCTGCCCGCCGACGCGGTCGCGACCGTCAAGTACCGCAACCTCGCCGGGCAGCGCTACCTCGCGCTGGACGCCGCGCTCTCGCCCGGCGAACCGGAACTGGCCGCGGGCGCCACGCTGCCGGTGGAGCAGACGCGGCCCGCGCTGAACCTGACCGCGCTGTTCAACGGATTCCAGCCGCTGCTGCAGGCGCTGGAACCGGGTGACGTCAACAAGCTCTCCGGCCAGCTGATCCAGGTGCTGCAAGGGGAAGGCGGCACCGTCGAGAGCATCCTCGCGCACACCGCGTCGCTGACGTCCACCCTCGCCGAGAAGGACCAGGTGATCGGCCAGGTCATCGACAACCTCAACGCGGTGCTCGGCCAGGTCAGCGCCCGCAGCCCGCAACTGGGCGAGCTCATCGACGCGCTGCAGCGGCTGGTGAGCGGGTTCGCCGAGCAGCGCGAACCGATCGGCGACGCGGTCACCGCGCTCGACGACCTCACCCACACCACCGCCGGTCTGCTGCAGGACGCGCGCCCGCCGCTGCGCGAGGACGTGGCCGCGCTCGGTGACCTGTCGGCGAACCTCAACGCGGGCCTGCCGCAGCTGGAGCACGATGTGCGGACCTTGCCGGGACGGCTCGACTCGCTGACCCGGACGGTGAGCTACGGGAGCTGGTTCAACTTCTACCTCTGCCGCCTGACCGGGCGGGTCGGCATCTCGGGGCTCGACGTGCAAGCCCAGGTGCTGCCGCTGCCGCCGACCGACATGCCTGCGAGGTGTCAGCCGTGAGCACCGCACTGCGCGACCGGGACCAGGCGACCGTGGGGATCGTGTCCCTCGGGTTGCTGACCGTCGTGACCCTGCTGGCGTTCTTCGCCAACGACCTGCCGCTGATCGGCGGCGGAACCACTTATTCGGCGCGGTTCACGGAGTCCGCGGGCCTCGCCGCCGGGGACGAGGTGGAGGTCGCCGGGGTGAAGGTCGGCGAGGTCACCGACGTGCGCCTCGACGGTGACCGGGTGCTCGTGCACTTCCGCGTCGAGGACGTGCGGGTGGGCGATCGCAGCCGGGTCTCCATTCAGATCAAGACGCTGCTCGGCGCGAAGAACCTCGCGCTGCGCCCCGACGGCCGCGACGAGCAGGACCCGGACGAGACGATCCCGGCGGCGCGCACCGAGGTCCCCTTCGACATCCCCGACGCGCTCGACCAGTTGACCCGCACCACCGAGCAGGTCGACAGCGATCAGCTCGGCCGCAGCTTCGAGGTGCTGGCGGAGAGCCTGCGCGGCAGCCCGCAGCACCTCGGCGGCGCGGTCGACGGGCTCTCCGCCCTGTCGCGCACCATCGCCTCCCGCGACCAGGAACTGGCCGAGCTGCTGCACAACGCCGCCGACGTCAGCGAGGTCGCCGCCGACCGCGACGAGCAGGTGGCCCGGCTCATCGGCGACGGCAACCTGCTGCTGTCCGAACTCCAGAACCGGCGGGAGGCGATCAGCTCGCTGCTGCGCGGAACGCAAGCGGTCTCCGGCCAGCTGCGCGGACTCATCGCCGACAACCAGGAGCGGCTGAACCCGGCGATGCGCGAACTGGAGCAGGTCACCTCGATGCTGCAGCGCAACCAGGACGACATCGCCGCCACCATCGCCGCGCTGGAGCCTTACGTGACCGGGTTCAACAACACCGTCGGCAACGGCCGCTGGTTCGACGGCTACCTGTGCGGGCTGCTGCCGCCCACGGCCTCCGCGGGGCCGTTGCAGATCAACCCGGACGGCTGCGACCTGAGCCGACCGCAACCAGGGCCTGGAGGGGGACCATGAGCACTCCGACCGCGAGGCATCCCGCGCTGACGGCGCTGCTCGCCTTCGGCTGCGTGCTGGTGCTGCTGTTCAGCGCCGGCCTGTGGTGGGTGCTGCGCGACCCCGGCACCCGCATCACCGCCTACTTCGACCGGGCCGTCGGCCTCTACGCGGACTCGTCGGTGCGGGTGCTGGGCGTGGACGTCGGCAGCGTCGAATCGGTGCGCCCGGAAGGCGGGCAGGTCCGCGTCGAGCTGAGCGTGGACCGGGGCGTGCGGATCCCGGCGGAGGCGAAGGCAGTGATGGTCGCGCCGAGCCTGGTCAGCGACCGGTACGTGCAGCTCACCCCCGCGTACTCCGCCGGGCCGCAGCTGGATTCCGGTGCGGTGCTCGGCAAGGACCGCACCATGACGCCGGCCGATCTCGACGACCTCTACCGCAGCGCCAACGCGCTGTCGCAGGCGCTGGGGCCGCAGGGCGCCAACGAGAACGGGGCGCTGTCGGACCTGCTGGACACCACGGCGGCCAACCTCGACGGCAACGGCGCGAAGCTGAACGAGACGATCCGGCGGCTCGGCGAGCTGTCCGGCACGCTGTCGCACTCGCAGGGCGACCTGTTCGCCACCGTCGACAACCTCAACGAGTTCACCGCGACCCTGGCCGCGAACGACGCGCAGGTGCGGGACTTCCACGGCCGCCTCGCGGACGTGTCCGGGTTCCTCGCCGACGAGCGGCAGCAGACCGCCGCGTCGCTGAGCTCGCTGGCGACCGCGCTGACCGAACTGGAAGCCTTCATCCGGGACAACCGCGAGTCGGTGTCGGCGAACGTGGACAACCTCGCGGGCATCACCCAAGCGCTGGTGGACCAGCGCGAGGCGCTCGGCGAGGTGCTCGACATCGCGCCGACGGGGATGAGCAACTTCGTCAACGCCTACGACTCCGCCTCCGGTTCGGTCGCGGTGCGCGCCAACATCAACGAGCTGACGAATCCGCCGGTGCTGATGGTGTGCAAGCTGCTGGAGCACTCGACGCCGGCGCAGATCCCGCCGGAGCTGTGGAACGCGTGCGGCGAGCTGTCCGGGGTGCTCGACGGCACCCTGCGGCTGCCCTCGGCGGGCGAGGCCGTGCACCACCTCAGCCAGGGCGAACTGCCACCGCTGCCGCTGCCGCTGACCGGCGCGATGCCGGACGCGCCGGGAACCGGAGGCCCGTGATGAGACCGATCCGGGTGACCTCCTGCGCGCTGGTGTCCGTGCTGCTCACCGGATGCGGATCGTCGCTCTACGAGGCGCCGCTGCCCGGCGGCGCCGACCTGGGCGACCGGCCCTACGAGGTGAGCGTGCGGTTCGCCGACGTGCTTGACCTGGTGCCGCAGGCCGGGGTGAAGGTCAACGACGTGCCCGTCGGCAAGGTGCTGCGGATCGGGCTCGCCCCGGACAACGCGACCGCCGTGGTCACGCTGGTGGTCAACGGCGACGTGCGGTTGCCGGGCAACGCCGACGCCCGGTTGCGCCAATCGAGCCTGCTGGGCGAGAAGTTCGTGGAGCTCGCGCCGCCCGCCGCCGGGCCGGAGCGCGGCCGGTTGCGCGACGGCGACGTGATCCCGGTGGAGCGCACCAACCGCAACCCGCAGGTCGAAGAGGTGCTCGGCGCGTTGTCGCTGCTGCTCAACGGCGGCGGGGTGGCGCAGCTCAACGGCATCGTCGAGGAGCTGGACCGCGCGTTGTCCGGCAACGAGCCCAGAATCCGCTCCCTGCTGTCCAGGGTGGACGAAGCCGTGACCCGGCTGGACGCGCAGAAGCACGACATCACCCGCGCGCTCGACGGGCTCAACCGCCTCTCGGCGGACCTGCGTGCGCAGACCGACGACCTCAACACCGGGCTCGACGGCCTCGCGCCCGGGCTGCGGGTGATCGAGCAGCAGCGCACGCAGCTGGTCGGGATGTTGCAGTCGCTGGACCGCTTCTCGCAGGTCGCGGTGTCCACCGTGGATGCGAGTGGGCAGGACCTGGTGGCCGATCTCGAAGCGCTGGAACCGACGCTGCGCGAACTCGCCAAGGCGGGCACGGACCTGCCGAAGTCCATCGGATACCTGGCCAGCTACCCCTTCCCGGAGAACGCGATGATCCCGCTCAAGGGCGACTTCGTGAACGTCGACGTGGATCTGGACCTCGACCTGACCAGCGTGCTCGGCAACCTGCTCAACAGCTCCGGGCCGCTGCTGCCGGTGCCCGGCATCTCCGACGGGCCGCCCCCCGCACCTCCCGAGCCGCCTGGTCTCCCGGTGCCGGGGCAGGAGCCCGCGGTCCCGCTCACCCCGCCCGGGGACCAGCCCGGCGGGCTGCTCGACGACCTCCTCGGGGGGCAGTGATGTTCAGCAGAGCGACCAAGATCCGGCTGGGGCTGTTCCTGGTCATCGCGGTGGTCGGGATCGGGTTCACCGGTGCCCGCTACGCCGGGCTGGACCGGCTGTTCGGTGGCGGCGGCTACGCCGTGGTCGTGGAGATGCCGGACTCCGGCGGGGTTTTCGTGAACTCCGAGGTGACCTACCGGGGCGTGGCGGTCGGCCGGGTCACCGGCATGCGGCTCACCGACCGGGGCGCGGCGGTGGACCTGCACATCGACGCCGCGGCCCCGCCCATCCCCGCCGCCGCGCGCGCCGCCGTGGCGAACCGTTCGGCGGTGGGGGAGCAGTACCTCGACCTGCGCCCCGACGACGACCGCGGGCCGGTGCTGGCCGAGGGATCGGTGATCCCGCAAGCGCGCACCGAGATCCCGCCTTCGCCGGAGTCGGTGCTGCTCAACCTCGACCAGCTGGTCTCCAGCGTGCCCCTCGACTCGCTGCGCACCGTCGTCGAGGAGTCCGGCACCGCGTTCCAGGGCACCGGCCCGCACCTGCAGCGGATGCTGGACAGCACCGGTTCGCTGATCGCCGCCGCCGACCGGAACCTGCCGCAGACCACGGCGCTGCTGGACAATTCCGACGTGGTGCTGCGCACGCAGCAGGACCAGGCCGAGCAGATCACCGCGTTCAGCAGCGGCCTGCGCGACGTCGCCGAGCAGTTCAAGAGCTCCGACCCGGACCTGCGGCGGTTGATCGACGCGGCTCCGCCCGCGGCCGGGCAGATCGACGAGCTGCTGCGCACCAGCCGGACCGGGCTGCAGAAGACCACCGCGAACCTGCTGACCACCATGCAGCTGCTCGACGTCCGCGGGCCCGCGCTGGAGAACATGCTGGTGGCCCTGCCGATGATGTCGGCGAGCAGCCACAGCGCCCAGGACGGCGACGGGCGCGGGCACCTGGGCGTGGTGCTGAACTTCTTCAACCCGCTCGCCTGCGAGAAGGGCTACGAGGGCACCGAACGCCGCCCCGGCAGCGACACCACGCCCGCCCCGCCGAACCGCGACATCCACTGCGCCGAACCCCCGGGCAGCCCCACCAACGTCCGAGGCTCCGCCAACGTTCCGCGCGCCCCCATCCCCGACGCCGCGGCCGTCCCACCGAGCCGGGAACTCATCCCGTTCCCCCTGGCCCCGTCAGGCTGACCGGCGTGGGATCTGGCGTGACGCCGGTCGTCGCGGCGGTGAACTCCCACAGCTCGCGGGCGAGTTCCGGATCGCGCGCGGTCGCCGAGAGGCGGGCGGGTCCGGCGGGTCCGCGGGTCTCGAAGGCTCCGGTCGGGCCGAGGTAGTCGCCGCCGCGCACCGGCCCGAGGGCGGCGCGCAGCTGGGGTGCGATCCCGTCGGTGACCGGCTGGGACAGGAACCGGTCCGGGAGGCGGAGCAGCCGGGCCCGCCAGGTGCTCCTGCGGGTAAGGCTGTTGTTCAGCAGTTCCGAGGCCGTCAGTCCCGGGTGGGCGGCGACGGACAGGACCGGGGCCCCGGTTCGCCGCAGCCGCCGATCGAGTTCGGCGGCGAACAGCAGGTTCGCGAGCTTCGAGGCGCCGTAGGCCAGCGTCGGCGAGTAGCGGCGGCGGTCCCAGTGCGGGTCGGTGAGGTCGAGTCCGCCGGTGCGGTGCCCGAGGCTCGAGGTCGTCACGATTCGGGAGGGCCGGTCGGGTTCGCCCGCCGCTCGTAGCGCAGGCATCAGCAGCCAGGTGAGCGCGGCCGGGCCGAGGTGGTTGGTGCCGAGCTGGAGCTCGAACCCGTCTCGGGTCCGCTCGTGCGGGCCCAGCGACACGGCGGCGTTGTTGATCAGCACGTCGACCCGGTCGCCGGTGCGTTCCCGGATCTCGGCGGCAGCGGTGCGGACCGAGGCGAGCTCGGCCAGGTCGAGCAGGACGGTCTCGGCCGAGCCGCGGCCTTGGAGTCCGGCCCGCACCTGCTCGACGGCGGCCCGGCCGCGTTCGGCGTCTCGGACGGTCATCAGTACGCGGGCGCCCGCTCCCGCGAGCGCGTGCGACAGGGCCAGGCCCAGGCCGGACGTCGTGCCGGTGACGACGATGGTGCGGCCCGCGAGGTCGGGGAGTGGTTCGTGGTGCTGTGTCACGGGAATTGGTATCTCCTGCGCGGTTGAGCTCGGTGCGCGAGCCCTGCCTCGGATCCGAGGTCGGCGATGAGGTGCACTCGTGGCATGGGTGGATCGCCGGTGCTCGCGGGGGAGGGAGGGATCAGGCCGGGGCGGCGGACTCTTCAGGAGCCAGTGCTGCCTGGAAGAGGCCGAAGTTCCCGGTCATCCACAGAGCCGTCAGCTTGACCTTGGCGATTCGCCATCCGTGCGAGGTCCGCTCGAAGCGATTCGTGTAATACCCGTACACGGTCTGGTCGCTGCCGCCGGTGTTGTTGGGAAGGTGGTGTCGGGCTCGGACGTACGCGACGCACGTGGCCAGGTCGTCGCCGTCGAAAGTGATCACCAGATTCGTGATCATGTGCTGCGTCGCCGCGAAGGACTCCATCCTCGGCGCTGTGCCCCGCACCCAGTCGTCGGCCTTCATGCGAGCTACGGGCCGGCCGAAGCCCTCGCTGAAGTCGACCTCGACCTCGTCGGTGAAACAGCTGCGGAAGAGCTCCCAGTCGTGGGAGTCGGTGCCCGACGCGTAGCGGAGCTGAACATCGTTGATCTCGGCGCGGTCCACCAGGCGTTGCACGCGGGCATCATCGGTGGGCATTTGGTGTGACAGTGTCATGTGAACGACTGTCCCCGGTTCAGGTGACGCTGTCAAGTAGGATCGTCCGCGTGACACGAGCCGAGACCGCCGCCGCGACCCGACGCACCCTCGTGCGCGCCGCGTCCGAGCTGCTCGACGAGGGAGGCCCCGACGCGGTGACCCTCCGCGCGGTGGGGGCCAAGGCGGGACTCTCGCGCGGTGCGCCCTACGGGCACTTCACGAACAAGGAGCACCTGCTGGCCGAGCTCGCCGTCGGGACCTGGAGCTCGCTGGCCGACGACGTGGCGGCACTGCGGACGGACCCGGATTCCGCGCCGGACTCCCGACTCGAACGAGCCCTGCTGGCGCTCATCGACGTCGCCCGCCGGACACCGCACCGGTACGCCCTGATGTTCAGCACGCCGGCGAGCACCCCGGTGGCCGCCGAGGCCGCGAGCCGCCTGGAGAACGAGTTCCTCGCCCTCGTCGCGGACATCGTCGGCGAACCGGACGCGCACCGCTACGGTGCGCTGCTGATGTCGAGCGCGCACGGCATCGCGGGGATGGAACTCAGCGGGCACCTGTCGAAGGACGGCTGGAGGGTCAGCGTGGAACAGCTCGTGGGCATGCTGATCGACGGGATGTGGCGGGGCGTTTGAGGAGCCTCTCCGGATGACCTGCGTAGCGGGTCGGGTGGCGGAACCTCAGCGTTCTTCTCGCTGCGGGATCTTTTTCCCTCGTGGCTCCGCCACGAGGGAAAAAGCCGTCCTCGCGAGAAGAACGCTGAGAACCCGCGGGTGGTCGGCTTGCTTTGGTGGTCACTGCTCAGCGGCTCCGCCGCTGACAGGACAAAGCACCGCTGAGCCCCGGCCGGTGGGTGCTAGTGCAGGGACAGCAGGGATTCCAGGCGTTGGCGGTGGCTGCGGGGGGTGCCGAACAGCTGGGCGGCGCCGTGGGCTCGTTTGAGGTGCAGGTGGGCCTCGTGCTCCCAGGTGATGCCGATGCCGCCGTGCAGCTGGACGCCTTCGGCGGCGACGTCCTGGTAGGTCTCGCAGCAGAAGGACTTCGCCATCGCCGCCCACTCCGGGCCCCGCTCGTCGCGGGTCGCGACCGCCCAGCTCGCCGCCTGCGACAGCGAGCGGGCGGACTCGACGGCCACGAACAGGTCCGCCAACCGGTGCTTGACGGCCTGGAAGGAGCCGATCTTGCGGCCGAACTGCTCGCGGACCTGGACGTAGCCGACGATCTCCGCCAGCCACCGGTCGGCGGCCCCGACGCACTCGGCGGCGAGCGCGACGGCGGCGACCTCCAGGCACCGGGTGAGCACCGGCCCGGCCGACCCCTCGTCGCCCACCGGCCGGGCAGGTGTCCCGGCGAACTCGAAGCGCGCCATCGGACGCGTCGGATCCAGCGGAGTGGTCGTGATCGCCGCGGGCGCCTCCACCTCGAACAGCGACAACCCGTCGCCGGTCGCGGCGACCACGAGCACCGCGTCGGCCTGCGCGCCGTCCAGCACGAAGTTCTTCTCCCCGGTCAGGCGCCAGCTCTCCCCATCGCGCGCCGCCGTGGTCGTGCACTCGGTGGTGCTCCACCAGCTCCGCGGTTCGGCCCACGCCAACGAGACCACCCGCTCACCGGCGGCGAGTCCGGGCAGCAGCCGCGCGCACGCCGCCGGATCGCCCGCGGCCAGCACCGCTTCGGCGCTCACCACGGCGCTGCCGAGGAACGGGCCGACGACCAGCCGGCGCCCCAGTTCCTCCGCGACGAGGCAGCTCTCCACCAGGCTCGCCCCACTGCCGCCGTGCTCCTCGGGCACGGCCAGCCCGGCGGCACCGATCTCCGCGGACAACCGCCGCCACAGCGCGGTGTCGTGCCCGGTATCCGGTGCCTCCGGTGGCGGAACGTGCGGCCCGCCGTCGCGGTCCACCAGCGCGCGAACCGCTCTCCGCAGGTCCTCCTGCTCGTCGGTGAACGCGAAATGCACGATGCCTCCCGGAAGTCCGGTCTCACGATCCGATCGGGGCGGTGCACCCGGAGGCGAGGGCGTCTGCGACCCGCCGCCGGTGCACGCTCGCAGCGCCCCACGCCGAACGCAACGCGGTCGCCTTCGTCAACCACAGCTGCAGGTCGTGCTCGGCGGTGTAGCCGATGGCCCCGTGCACCTGCAGCGCGGTGCGGGCCGCGAAGTGCGCCGCCTCGCCCGCCGCGAGCTTCGCGGCCGACACGTCGCGGGAGCAATGTCCAGCGCCCGAGTCCAGCGACAGGCAGGCCCCGTGCAGCAACGGCCGAGCGAACTCGATCTTCAACGCCACGTTCGCCAAGTGGTGCTTCACCGCCTGGAAGCCGCCGACGGGCCTGCCGAACTGGTGCCGTTCGCCGACGTAGCGGACCGAGTCGTCCAGCAGCCGCCGGGCGATCCCGAGCGACTGGGCCGCACACCCGAGCACGCCCGCGTCGAACGCCGCCGCCACCCGCGCACCGTCGATCGGCGGACCGCTCGCATCGACCGGCCACAACCGGCGAGCCGGGTCGAAGGACCGTTGCGGCACCTCGACGTCCTTGTCCGCCACCGACGCGATTTCCCCGTCGCACCGGAAGAGCACGTCGGCCGCGTCGGCGTCTAGCGCGCGCGGTACGTGATCGGTGAACGCGACCGTGGCCACCGCCCGCCCGGCCGCCAGTTCGGGCAACCACTTCCGCTCGGATTCGGTGCCCGCCAGCAGCGCGGGCACCACCGCGATCGACTCCAGGCACGGCCCCGGCAACCCGGCGTGGCCCAGTTCTTCCAGGCACACCACCAGTTCCACCGCGCCCAGCTCCAGTCCGCCGTGCTGCTCGGGGACGGCGATCCCGCACAACCCCATCTCGCCGAGCCGGGCCCACACCCGCCGCCACGGAGCCGGATCGCCCTCCGCCCAGCTGCGCGCGACCGCCGCGCCGCCGTCGGAGTCCAGCAGCGCCCGCAGCGCCGCGGCCATGTCCTGCTGTCCGGTGGTGCGCGCGAACCTCATCGGGGCTCCCTCGGCAGGCCGAGCACGCGCTCGGCGATGACGTTGCGCTGGATCTCGTTGGTGCCCGCGTAGATCGGCCCGGCCAGCGAGAAAAGGTAGCCGTCCGCCCAGGCCCCGCCGTCGGGTGCCGCGGGGGAGTCGGCGGCGAGCTCGGCGTCCGGGCCGAGCAGGTCCAGCGCGGTCTCGTGCAGTCGGATGTCCAGCTCGGACCAGAACACCTTGTTCAGGCTCGCCTCCGGCCCGATCGTGGCGCCGTCGAGCACCTTCGTGACCGTCTCGAAGGTGGCCAGCCGGTAGGCCTGCGCCCCGATCCACGCGTCGACCACCCGATCCCGCACCCCCGGGTCACCGCCGCGCGCGTTCCAGGACTCGACGAGCCGCCGCGCCGCCGCGAGGAACCGGCCCGGACTGCGCAGCGACAACCCGCGCTCGCTGCCCGCGGTGCTCATGGCGACCCGCCAGCCTGCGCCGACCTCGCCGAGCACGTCCTCGTCCGGCACGAACACGTCGTCGAGGAAGATCTCGGCGAACGCGGGCTTGCCGTCGAGCCGCCCGATCGGACGCACCGAGACGCCGTCGGCGTCCAGCGGGAACAGGTAGTACGTCAACCCGCGGTGGCGCTGCGCGTCGGGATCGCTGCGGAACAGCCCGAACGCCCGATCGGCGAACGCGGCCCGCGAGCTCCACGTCTTCTGCCCGGACAGCCGCCAGCCACCCGGCACCCGCCGCGCCCTGCTGCGGATCCCGGCGAGGTCGCTGCCCGCCTCCGGCTCGGACCACGCCTGCGCCCACACGTCCTCGCCGGAGGCCATCCGCGGCAGCAGCCGCCGTTGCTGCTCCGGGGTGCCGTGTTCGAACATGGTCGGCGCCAGCAGGAAGATGCCGTTCTGCCCTACCCGGCCGGGTGCTCCGGCGGCGTAGTACTCCTCCTCGAACAGCAGCCACTTCACCAGCGAGGCGTCGCGCCCGCCGAACTCGATCGGCCAAGACACCACCGACAGCCCGGCGGCGTGCAGCGCCCGCTCCCACTCCCGGTGCGCCGCGAACCCGCGTTCGGTCTCCAGCGACGGCAGCGGCTCGGCGGGCACGTTGTCCCGCAACCACTTCCGGACCTCGTCCCGGAACGCGAGCTCCTCGGCGGAGAAGGTCAAATCCACGGCGTCCTCCCGGCGGCGCTGCACGGTCCTCGCGCCTGATCTGCTGTTCGGCGACTCGTCGACGGCGGGGCCGACCGCCCGCGCGACCGGCACCGCTGCGACCTCATCCGAAGGAGTCCCGGCCGTCGTCGGCGGCGCGCTTCATGCTCTTGGCGTCCATGCCGCCGAGCGAGTCCGCGCCGACCTCGGCGTTGTGCGCGTGCGCCAGGTGGTGCAGCCCGAACGCGGAGTCCAGGCCGCTGTGCCTGCCCATGAGGTCCTCGGCCTGGTTGACGGCCTTCTTCGCCAGCGCCAGGCCGAACCGGGGCATCGCCGCGACCTCCGCGGCCAGCTCCCTCGACGCGTCGCCGAGCCGGTCGCGCGCGACGAGCTGGTTGACCATGCCGACCTCGTAGGCCCGCTGCGCGCTCATCTTCCGGCCGGTGAACAGGAACTCCTTGGCCACTCGGGGCCCCAGCACCCACGGGTGCACGAAGTACTCCACGCCGGGAATTCCCATCCGCACCACCGGGTCGGCGAAGAACGCGTCCTCGGACGCCACGATCAGGTCGCAGACCCAGGCGAGCATCAGCCCGCCCGCGACGCACGCGCCCTGCACGCTCGCGATCACCGGCTTCGGCATCTCCCGCCAGCGCCGGCACATCCCGAGGTAGACCTCCTGCTCGCGGGCGAACCGCGATTCGCCGCCGGTCTTGCCCGCGTGGCCCCACCACAGCCCGGCGCGGCGTTCGAAGTCCACGTCGGCGTCGCGGCCCGGCGACCCGATGTCGTGCCCGGCGGAGAAGTGCTCGCCCGCCCCGGCCAGCAGGATCACGGCGACCTCGTCGTCGGCGCAGGCCCGGTAGAAGGCGTCGTCGAGCGCGTAGGTCATCGCGGAGTTCTGCGCGTTGCGGTACCGGGGCCGGTTCATCGTCACGACGGCGGTCCGCTCGATCCGCTCGTAGGTCACGACCGGTTCCTGTTCGGCCATCGTTGCCTCCTCGTCGAGGTGTCGGCGCCCTCCGAGGTTAGCGAAACTAGCAAGTGCTTGGTAGGCTTGTTTTTTCCTGCGATGGCTGGGAAACACGATCGTCCGGTGCTGACCGGGCGGATCGGGGGTAGTCGGATGGAGCTGGCCGACAGCGCTCAGGAGGCGGCGTTCCGCCGGGAGGTCCGGGAGTGGCTGGGTGATCACCTCACCGGTGAGTTCGCCGCGGCGCGGGGCCTCGGGGGGCCTGGTCGCGAGCACGAGGAGTTCGAGCTGCGGCTCGCCTGGGACCGCCACCTCGCGGCGGGCGGCTGGACCTGCCTGGGCTGGCCCGAGGAGTTCGGCGGGCGCGGCGCGTCGATCGCGCAGCAGGTGATCTTCCACGAGGAGTACGCGAGCATCGGGGCGCCGGTGCGCGTCGGCCACGTCGGCGAGGAGCTGCTCGGGCCCACGATCATCGCCTTCGGCACCGAGCAGCAGCGGCGGCGGTTCCTGCCCGCGATCGTCGAGGTGCGAGAACTGTGGTGCCAGGGCTACTCGGAGCCCTCCGCCGGATCCGACCTGGCGAACCTGTCCACCAAGGCGCGCCGCGACGGGCCGGACTGGGTGATCGACGGGCAGAAGACCTGGACGTCGCTGGCGCACGTGGCCGACTGGTGCTTCGTGCTCGCCCGCACCGGCCCGCCCGGCGGCAGGCACCGCGGGCTGTCCTACCTGCTGGTGCCGATGGACCAGCCGGGCGTCGAGGTGCGGCCGATCGTGCAGCTCACCGGCACCTCCGAGTTCAACGAGGTGTTCTTCGACGGCGCCCGCACCGACGCCTCCCACGTCGTCGGCGAGGTCGGCGGCGGCTGGACGGTCGCGATGGGCACGCTCGGGTTCGAACGCGGCGTCGGCACCATCGACCAGCAGGTGGTGTTCCGCCGCGAACTGGAGCGCATCACCGACCTCGCCCGCAGCGGCGGCGCGCTCGACGACCCGGTGCTGCGGGACAAGATCAGCCGGGCGTGGATCGGGCTGGAGGTGATGCGGTTCAACGCGCTGCGCACCCTGACCGGGGTGGCCAACGGCACCGCGGGCCCGGAAGCGTCCATCGCGAAGCTGTACTGGGCCACCTTCCACCGCGGGCTCGGCGAGCTGGCCATGGAGGTGGCCGGGGCGTGCGGCCTGGTGGCCGAGGACGCGCCCTACCGGCTCGACGAACGGCAGCGGCTGTTCCTGTTCACCCGCGCCGACACCATCTACGGCGGTTCCAACGAGATCCAGCGCAACATCATCGCCGAGCGCGTGCTCGGCCTGCCGAAGGAGGCCCGGCCGTGACCACTCCCGCCGAACCCGCGCCGCACGCGCTGCTGGAGGGCAAGACCGCACTGGTGACCGCTGCGGCGGGCTCCGGGATCGGCTCGGCGACCGCGCGCCGGATGATCCGCGAAGGCGCCCGCGTGGTCATCAGCGACGCGCACGAGCGGCGCTTGGAGTCGACCCGCGCGGAGCTGGCCGAGCTGCCCGGCGCGCAGGTGCTCGCGGTGCCCTGCGACGTCACCGATGAGCAGCAGGTGCAGCGCCTGGTCGACGCCGCGGCGGCGGAGCTGGGACGGCTCGACGTCGTGGTCAACAACGCCGGACTCGGTGGCACGGCGCCGATCCAGGACATGACCGATCAGCAGTGGGACCGCGTCCTGGACGTCACGCTCAACGGCACGTTCCGCTGCACCCGCGCGGCGATCCGGCGGTTCCGGGAGCAGGGCGGCGGGGGCGTGGTCGTGAACAACTCCTCGGTGGTGGGCTGGCGGGCGCAGGCGGGGCAGGCGCACTACGCGGCGGCGAAGGCGGGCGTGATGGCGTTGACCCGCTGCGCGGCGATCGACGCGGCCGAGCTGGGGGTGCGGGTGAACGCGGTCGCGCCGAGCCTGGTGATGCATCCGAACCTGGCGAAGGTGACCTCGGACGAACTGCTGGCCGAGCTCGAGTCCCGGGAGGCGTTCGGGCGCTCCGCCGAACCGTGGGAGGTCGCGAACGCGATCGTCTTCCTGGCTTCGGACTACTCGACCTACCTGACCGGCGAGGTCATCTCCGTCAGCAGCCAGCACCCGTGACGGCCCGTTCGCGGCCGCACCCCCGCGTCGACCGATGCGCCTGTGGACGAATCCGTGCTCTGTGGACGACTCGCGCGATTTCTCGCGAAATCGCGGTACCCGGGTGACGTGTGACCCCCGAAGTGGTGAGCCATGGATTCGCCGCGTCGCCGCCGCCCCGATCACGGGGAGGTTCTTGCTGGTGCGCTTCGATCCTTCTTGAGATCGGGGATGGGATGGGTGACGTGCCGATGCGGCGGTGGATGCGGAACGTGGTGCCGGGAACGGGTGGCGTGATCCCGATGTGACCGGATTCGGGTCGGTCGTGACGTCGTCGAGCGCAGGTCGAGCCCGGCGTCGCGAGCCCCGGCTCAACTGATGAGAGGATGGGGACATGGCCGAAACCAAGCGCTCGTCCGGGCGTGTGCAGCGCCCGGCAGGTGCCGACGCGGGAAGCGGCGGATCGCGGCGGCGCGCGGAGCTGCTGGCGATCGCGGCGGACCTGTTCGCCGAGCGGGGCTTCGTGGTCACGACGGTCCGGGAGATCGCCGATGCCGCGGGCATCCTGTCCGGCAGCCTCTACCACCACTTCGATTCCAAGGAATCGATGGTCGACGAGATCCTGCGCGAGTTCCTGGACTTCCAGCAGCGGCTCTACGCGGACGTGCTGCGCGAGGCGACCGATCCGCGCACCACCGTCACCGAGCTGATCCGGCAGTCCTTCCGCGCCATGAACGGGTACCGCTCGGCGGTCACGATCTACCAGAACGAGGCCAAGCACCTCGCCCAGTTCGAGCGCTTCGACTACCTGCGCCGGGCGAGCAACGACTTCGAGCGCACCTGGACGAAGGTGCTCCAGCAGGGCCAGCAGGCCGGCGTGTTCCGCGAAGACCTCAACGTGAAGATCGCCTACCGGCTGATCCGGGACGCCGTGTGGACCACGGTGCACTGGTACAACCCGCGCGGGCGGTTGAACGCCGAGGTCATCGCGGAACAGCACGTGACCATCCTGTGCGAGGGGATCACGACTCCGCGCGGCTGACGAGCCCGGCGGAGCCCGCCAGCACGCGAGCCGCGTCCTCGACGATGCCCTCGACCAGTTCCGCGCAGCCGGGCAGCTCGTCGAGCAACCCCACGACCTGCCCGGCGGGCAGCACCCCCGCGTCGGCGTCGCCGCGCACCAGCGCCTCCCTGATCAGCATCGGGGTGTTCGCCGCGAGCAGCACCGCGCTCCACGGCATCTCCTTCGCGCGGCGCATCGCGAGCCCGTCGGCGATCAGCCGCCGCCAGGACATGCCGCTCATCGCCTTGAACGCGGCGGCGTGGCGCAGCGCGCCCGGCAGCCGCCGCAGCCTGCCGGTGGACTCGGCGCTCTCGGTCAGGGCGCTGCGCAGCATCCGGTGCGGCATGCCGTCCACCCGCGAGGTGACCTGGGCGTCGCCCGCGGCGGCGGCCAGGTAGCGCTGCTTGACCGCGTCGGGCACGGCGCTGTCGGAGGTCAGCAGGAACCGGGTGCCCATCCCGATCCCGGCCGCGCCGTAGCACAGCGCCGCGGCCAGCCCGCGGCCGTCGAAGAAGCCGCCCGCGGCGATCACCGGGATGTCCACCGCGTCCACCACCTGCGGCAGCAGCACGGTGGTGGCGACCGGGCCGGTGTGCCCGCCGCCCTCACCACCCTGCACGAGCACGGCGTCGGCACCCCAGGCCCGCACCTTCTCCGCGTGCCGCCGCGCGCCGACGGACGGGATCACGACCACGCCGGCGTCCTTGAGCCTGCCGATCAGGCGCTGGTCGGGCATCAGCGCGAACGAGGCCACCCGGACCCCTTCGCGGATGAGCAGGTCGACCCGCTGCTCGGCGTCGGCCGCGTCGGCGCGCAGGTTCACGCCGAACGGATTCCCGGTGCGCTCGCGCACTTCCCGGATCGCCGACTCCAGCTGTTCCAAGCTCATGGTCGCGGAGGCGAGCACGCCGAGCGCACCGGCCTCCGCGGTCGCCGAGACCAGCCGCGGACCGGCCACCCAGCCCATCCCGGTCTGCACCACCGGGTGCCGCACCCCGGTCAACCGGCACAGCGCGGTGTCGAGCACGGGCGCGGTCATGCCCGGACCTCTCGGTCGCGGAGCCCGCCGGGGTCCAGCACGGTGCGGATGAGGTCGAGCTCCTCGGCGGTCGGCTGCCGCGTCTCGGTCACCGAGGTGGTGTCGAGCTCGAAGCCGGTGTTCTCCCGTACCTGCTCGACCGTCACACCGGGATGCACCGAGCGCAGCCGCATGGTCGCGCCCGCCCCGGCGAAGTCGAGCACGCCCAGGTTCGTCACGACGACCTGCACGTCGTGGAACCGCCCGGCGGCACCGACGGCCCGATCGTGCCCGACGCCGCAGACCAGGTCGACGGCCTCCACGAAGATCCGCTTGCCGTGGTCGGGGACCCAGTAGTTGGTCACGTGGTTGACGGAGTTGCCCGGTGCGCCGCGCGCCCCGATCAGCTGCACCTTCGGCCGGTCCCACGGGCCGATCCGGGAGATGTTCTGGTTGCCGTGCCGGTCGATCTGGGTCGCGCCCATCATCACCCGCCGCCGTCCGCCGGCCAGCAGGTCGAGCACCTGCCGGTACGGCATCCAGCCCTCGGTGGTCGCGCCGTCCCCGCCCAGCGGTGGCGTGTCGGCCAGCAGCACCGCTTCGCCGTCGGTCAGCAGCAGGTCGGGCGCCGTGGTCAGCCGGGCCAGCCGCGCGCCGAGCGAGGGGACGTGCCCGAACGGGGAGGCCAGCACCTCACCGGCGTCGCGCCAGCTGTCGGCGCAGGCCACGGCGCAGATCTCGGCGCGGCTCACGTCGTCGGTCATTCGGCCACCTCCCGTGCCGCGTCGACCGCGGCTTGGTACGCCTGTTCGTCCCCGCTGAGGAACTCCGCGCGGAACGCTTCCCAGCTCGCCGGGTCGGCGGCGCTGGCGGCGTAGCGCCGCTGGAACGCCTCGTCCCGGTCGTAGTCCGGGGCGCAGCCGGTGAAGTGCGCGCCGCGCGGCGTCTCGGCGACCGCGTCGGTGTGCGTCCGGTTCAGCAGCACCGACTGCACCGGCCCCGCCCGCAGCAGCTCCTCGGTGGGCACCACCCGCTCGCAGCTGACGTAGCCGTGATCGGCCGCCGCGCACATCAGGTCGTCGAAGTAGGGGTCCGGCCCGAGGTACTGGGCGTTGCCGTGCCGGTCCGCGCGGTTGAGGTGCACCAGCGCCGCGTCGAGCCGCAGCGCGGGCATCGCCAGCAGTTCCTCGCCGTCGTCGTAGGGGGAGCGCACGGTGCGCAAGTCCGGGTTGAGCGCCGGGACGTCGGAGCCGAGCCCGGCCCTGGTCGGGTGGAACGGCAGCCGCGCCGCCGCCGCGCGCAGCCCGGCCAGCACCATCCCCTCGTCGTACTCGGCGACGTCGAGCTCGCCGCGCTGGCGGGCCGCGCGGAAGTGCGGGTCCAGCGGGATCGAGTCCAGCGAGACGAACCCGAACACGACCTTGCGCAGCTTGCCCGCCGCGGCCAGCAGCCCCACGTCGGGCCCGCCGTAGGACACCAGGGTCAGATCCCGCACGTCGGAGCGCAGGATCGCGCGCACCAGCGCCATCGGTTTGCGCCGGGAACCCCAGCCGCCGATCCCGATGGTCATGCCGCTGCGCAGTCGTCCCGCGATCTCGTCGGGGGTCGTGAGCTTGTCCCGCATCGCGCGCCCTTTCACGTGTGCCGCCCGGAACCGCCCGGCTCGCCGAACGACTCCCGGACCTGGTCGGAGACTCCGCTGAGGTTGAGTTCGAAGGTGAACCCCTGCTCGAACCGGTAGCTGCGGTGGACGTCCACCGGGTCGATGCCGTTGAGGGATTCCTTGGCCCGGCGGATCACGAGCGGGTTCTTGTCCGCGATCGACTCGGCGAGCTCCCAGGCGGCGGTGTGCAGCCGCGCGGGCTCCACGACCTCCCAGACGGAGCCGAAGTCCGCGAGCTCGCGGGCGGTCGCGGTGCGCCCGGTGTAGAACATCGCCCGCGCGCGGTGCTGCGGCACGAGCCGCGACAGGTGGGTGGCCGCGCCGAGCGCGCCCCGATCCACCTCCGGCAGGCCGAAGTACGCGTCCTCGGCGGCGATGATGATGTCGGAGTTGCCGACCAGCCCGATGCCGCCGCCGAGGCAGAAGCCGTGCACGGCGCTGATCACCGGCACCGGGCATTCGTAGACGCTCTTGAACGCGTCGAAGCACCCGTGGTTGACGGCGATGAGCTTGGCGTGGCCGGGGTCGGCGGTGAGCTCCTTGATGTCGACTCCCGCGTTGAACCCGCGGCCCTCGGCCCGCAGGACCACGACGCGGGTCCGCTCGTCCGCGCCGGCGGCGCGCACCGCGTCGGCGAGGTCGTGCCAGCCCTGGGCGGGCAGCGCGTTCACCGGTGGGTGGTCCATGGTCAGAACCACGATTCCGTTGTCGTGGCGCCGATTCCGGATCGTCATGGCATCACCAAACCTAGCACTTGTTAGGTTGAGTTGATACGGTAGCAATCGCGGTGAAGTTCCCGCCAGAGGCGGAAAATCCCGAGTTCCCGGAGGTTGCCGTGGGCGTCGAGATCGACCTGTCCGGCCGGGTAGCGCTGGTGACCGGAGGGACTCGGGGGATCGGTGCCGGGATCGCCGCGGTGCTGCTGCGGGCGGGCGCGCGGGTGCACGTGTGCTCGCGCAACCCGCCGGAGCGGCTGCCGGAAGGCGCGGGGCGGCGGGCCGAGTTCCTCGCGGCGGACGTGCGCGACCCGGAGCAGGTGGACGAGCTGATCGGCGAGGTCGTGCGCCGTTCCGGCGGGCTGGACGTGGTGGTGAACAACGCCGGTGGGGCGCCGCCGGTGGACACCGCCACGGTCTCGCCGCGGTTCCACGCGAAGATCGTCGAGCTGAACCTGCTGGCGCCGCTGCTGGTCTGCCAGCGGGCCTGGCCGGTCATGCGCGATCGTGGCGGATCGATGATCATGATCAGCAGCGTGGCCGCGCGCCGCGCGGCGCCCACCATCGCCGCCTACGCCGCGGCGAAAGCGGGACTGGAGAGCCTCACCCGCACGCTCGCGCTGGAGTTCGCGCCGAGCGTGCGGGTCAACGCGGTGGCCGTGGGCGTGGCGCGCACCGAGAACTTCGCGGAGCACTTCGGCGCGGCGGCCGAGGATTCCGGGTTCGCAGACGGCATCCCGCTGGGGCGGCCCGCGGAGCCGGAGGAAGTGGGCCACGCCTGCGCCTTCCTGGCCTCGCCGCTGGCCGGCTACCTGACCGGCGACGTGCTGTCCGTGGACGGTGGCGGCGAGCCGCACCCGAACCTGGCCCGGATCGCCGCGGAGTTCCGGCCCGCGGGCTGACCGGCGCTCCCCGGTGCGGACCCGCGAAGATCGACGATCGGAGGCAGCAGTGGGTGGAATCTGCGAGGGCAGGGTGGTCGTCGTGACCGGCGCCGCCCGCGGCCTCGGGCGCGCGCACGCGCTGGAGTTCGCCAGGCAAGGGGCGTCGGTCGTGGTCAACGACATCGGCGTGGCCCTCGACGGCGGCGGGGGAGACGCCGGTCCGGCCGCGTCGGTGGTCGAGGAGATCCGCGCGCTGGGCGGCGACGCGGTCGCCGACGGGTCCGACGTCGCCGACTGGGGGCAGGCGGCGGAGCTCGTCGCGCGCGCGGTGGACACCTTCGGGCGGCTGGACGTGCTGGTGAACAACGCCGGTTTCGTGCGGGACCGGATGTTCGTGAACCTCTCCGAGCAGGAGTGGGACGAGGTGCTGCGGGTGCACCTGAAGGGCCACGCGGCGACGATGCGCCACGCCGCCGAGCACTGGCGGCAGCGGGCGAAGTCCGGTGCGCCCGTCGCGGCCCGCGTCATCAACACCTGTTCCGGCGCGGGCCTGCTGGGCAGCGTCGGGCAGAGCAACTACGCGGCGGCCAAGGCGGGCATCGCGGCGCTGACGGTGAACGCCGCCGCCGAACTCGGCCGCTACGGCATCACCGCCAACGCGATCGCCCCGGCGGCCCGCACCCGGATGACCGAGCAGGTCTTCGCCGCCGACATGGCCCGCCCGGACGACGACGCTTTCGACGCGATGGCGCCCGAGAACGTCTCCCCGCTGGTGGTCTGGCTGGGCAGCGAGGAATCCGCGCGGGTCACCGGCCGGGTCTTCGAGGTCGAGGGCGGCGCGGTGCGCGTCATGACGGCGTGGCGCCACGGCGCCGAGCACGACGCGGCCCGCCGGTGGGACCCGGCCGAGCTCGGCCCGGTGGTGCACGACCTGCTGACCCGAGACCCCACCCCGGAGCCGGTCTACGGCGCGACATCACAGCAATCGAGAGCGGGAGGATCGACATGACCGAGGCGTACATCGTCGACGCGGTGCGAACTCCAGTCGGCAAGCGCGGGGGCGGGCTCAGCGGCGTGCACCCGGCGGACCTGTCCGCGCACGTGCTGCGCGCCCTCGTCGAACGGGTCGAGCTGGACCCGGGGCGGGTCGACGACGTGCTGTGGGGCTGCGTGGACGCGGTCGGGGCGCAGGCGGGCAACATCGGCCGCACGGGCTGGCTCGCGGCCGGGTTCCCGGAGCACGTCCCCGGCGTGACGATCGACCGGCAGTGCGGCTCGTCGCAGCAAGCCGTGCACTTCGCGGCCCAGGCGGTGCTCAGCGGCACCGCGGACCTGGTCGTCGCGGGCGGTGTGGCGAACATGAGCGGAATCCCGATCGGCAGCGCGCTGCGTTCGGTGCAGGGGCTGGACTTCCCGACGGCCTACGGTCCCGGCTCGGGTTCCGAGGGGTGGCAGCAGCGCTACGGCGACGTCGAGGTCACCCAGTTCAACGGCGCGGAGCTCATCGCGCGGAAGTGGGGCATCTCGCGGGCGGAGATGGAGGAGTTCGCGCTCAGCAGCCACCACCGGGCGATCGCGGCGATGGACGAGGGCCGCTTCGACGCCGAGGTGGTGCCGCTGGCCGGGGTCGAGCGGGACGAGGGACCGCGCCGGGACACGAACCTGGACAAGCTCGCGGGGCTCAAGGCGTTGCGGCCGGACGGCCTGCTGACCGCGGGCGTGTCGAGCCAGATCTCCGACGGGTCCTCCGCGCTGCTGGTGGCGTCCGAGCGGGCGGTGGCCGAGCACGGGTGGACGCCGCGGGCGCGGGTGCACCACCTCAGCGCGCGGGGCGACGATCCGGTGTTCATGCTCTCCGCGCCGATCGAGGCCACCCGGTACGCGCTGGACCGCGCCGGGCTGTCGGCGGCGGACCTCGACGTGGTCGAGATCAACGAGGCGTTCGCCAGCGTCGTGCTGGCGTGGCAGCGGGAGATCGGCGTGGATCCGGCGAAGGTGAACCCCAACGGCGGCGCGATCGCGCTGGGCCATCCGCTCGGCGCGACGGGGACGAAGTTGATGACCACGTTGCTGGGCGAGCTGGAGCGCACCGGCGGGCGCTACGGCCTGCAGACCATGTGCGAGGGCGGCGGCACCGCCAACGTGACGATCGTGGAGCGGCTCGGCGGGTAGGTGGCCCGGCGACAACTCGCCACGCCGGGCGCGGTGGGGAGGCACATCTCTCCTCCGCCCGGTGATCCACTCGTGTCCGGTTCGGGAGTGGGCCGGGCCACCTCCCGAATGTCAGGAATCCTGCCTGGTCAGCGAGTTGTCGATCTGTCAGGTGGGGTCGCGCTCGCGCGCCCGCGCCCGGCCCGCGGAACCCGGTGATCCGCGGTCGCGGCGGGCGGCGCGAAGTGTGTTCTAGACCGCACGTGACCTTCTGAGGACATTTCACGTTTACCTTGCCAAGGGCGAGGTTGTGATCCGGGAGGTTCGGTTGGTGGATGTGGACGTGGCGCGCGGGCGGCACGAGTGGATCCGTCCTGGCGCGTTCGAAGTCGCGCCGGGGGTGCATCGGATTCCGCTGCCGATGCCGGGTGACGGCCTGCGCGCGGTCAACGTGTACGCCATCGAGGACGGCGACGGCCTGGTGCTCGTGGACGCGGGCTGGTCCCGGCCGGAGGCGCGGGACGCGCTGGAAGCCGCCCTCGGCGAGCTCGGGCACGGGCTCGGCGACGTGCGCCGCTTCCTGGTGACCCACCTGCACCAGGACCACTACACGCTCGCCGTGCGGCTGCGCGCGGAGTTCGGCACCACCATCGCGCTGGGCGCGGGCGAGCGGCCGTCGCTGGAGGCGCTGCTCGCGGGCACGCACGACCGGCAGCTGTCCAAGCTGGAACGAGGCGGCGCGACCGAGCTCGCCGCGGTCGTCCGCGACGCCGTGGAAGGCGACCACGGCAAGCCCGCGGAGGACTACGAGGCGCCGGACGAGTGGCTGGCCGACGGTGCCGAGATCGAGCTCGCCGACCGGACGCTGCGGGTCGTCGAGACGCCCGGTCACACCCGGGGGCACGTCGTGTTCGTCGACGAGCGGAACTCGTTGCTGTTCGCGGGGGATCACGTGCTGCCGCACATCACGCCGTCGATCGGCCTGGAGGCGGCGCGCACCGCGCTGCCGCTCGGGGACTACCTGGACTCGCTGCGGCTAGTCGGCGAGCTGCCCGACCTGCGGCTGCTGCCCGCGCACGGACCGGTCACCGGCAGCGCGCACGCGCGCGTGGACGAACTGCTGGCCCACCACGAGCTCCGGCTCGACCAGACCGCGGCGGCCGTCCGCGGGGGCGCGGCAACCGGGTTCGAGGTCGCCGGCGTCCTCGGGTGGACCCGCCGCGAGCGGTCCTTCGCGGACCTGGACATGTTCAACCAGATCCTGGCGGTCGGCGAGACCCTGGCGCACCTGGACGTGCTCGTGGCGCGCGGCCGGTGCGAGCGCACCACTGTGGACGGTGTCGACGGGTACCGGTCGATCTGATGGCTCCCCGGTGCACCGCCCGATCGCGGCGGGTCGACGGATCAGCGCAGCAGCAGGCGAACCGTGAGCTCCAGCCGGTTGGCCACGTCGGTGGCCGACGCGCGCCGGGTGACCCAGGCGACCAGGTTCGACAGCCACACGTCCGCGATGACGCGGGCGATCGCGCGCTGCTCCTCTGTGGGCTCGTCGTCACCGGTCGTCATCGCCCCGCTGAACAACGTCTCGGTGAGCGCGCCGACCGCGTCGACCTCGGTGGCCGCCGAGGTGTCGGCGAACATGAACGCGCGGGTCATCGCCTCGGTCAGCTGCGGGTTGCGCTGCATGGTGCGGGTCGTGCGGGACAGCACGAACAGCACCCGGTCGTACGGGGTGTCACCGGGGATCTTGGTGCGGTCCAGCCGGTCCAGGGAGCGTTCGAACTCCCGCGCCAGGCCGGTCACCAGCAGGTGGATCTTGGACGGGAAGTACCGGTAGAGCGTTCCCAGGGCGACATCGGCCTTTTCGGCGACCGCACGCATCTGGACGGCTTCGTACCCGCCCTTGCCGGCGAGCGCGATGGTGGCGTCGATGATCCGCTTGCGGCGCGCGTTCTGCGCCGCCGAGCCGCCCTGGTCCTCGGCCAGCAGACTGGCCGCGTTGGCCGCGGCGGAACCGCGTCGAGGCATGGCGTTCATGAGGTCGGTCCTCTCAACGTGCGTAGGTGGTGCGGCGATGTCCCGTTGAACACCGCCTCCGGCAGGTCTGCGCTGACCTCATGCCTTAATGAGAACATGTTCCAGTCTACCCGTTGCGAGCCGCGGCGGCCCCGCGAGGTGAATACGTGCGAATAGCGCTGCTGTCGTACCGGAGCAAGCCGCACTGCGGCGGGCAAGGTGTCTACGTCCGGAACCTGAGCCGCGAGCTCGTCGAACTCGGCCACCGCGTCGAGGTCTTCTCCGGACCGCCGTACCCGGATCTCGATCCGGGCGTGGAGCTGACCGAAGTGCCCAGCCTGGACCTGTACCGGGACGAGGACCCGTTCCGCACCCCGCACTGGCGGGAGCTGCGGGACCTCACCGACGTGCTGGAGGTCGCGACCATGTGGTCGGCCGGCTTCCCGGAACCGCTGACCTTCAGCCTCCGCGCGGCGAAGCTGCTGCGCGCGCGGGCCTCGGAGTTCGACGTGGTGCACGACAACCAGTGCCTCGGGTACGGGTTGCTCGGCCTGCGGCGGGCGGGACTTCCGCTGGTGGCCACCGTGCACCACCCGATCACGCACGACCGGCGGCTGGAGCTGGACGCCGTCTCCGGCTGGCGCACGCTCGGCGTCCGCCGCTGGTACGGGTTCCTGCGGATGCAGGGCCGGGTCGCGCGGCGGATCCCGGAGCTGCTGACGGTCTCGGAGTCCTCGGCCCGCGACATCGTCGAGGACTTCGACGTCGCGCCCGAACGGCTCCGCGTGGTGCCGCTGGGCGTCGACCACGAGGTGTTCCGCCCGCCGGAGCCGCCGCGGGTGCCGGGCCGGATCGTGGCGATGGCCAGCGCGGACACCCCGCTCAAGGGCGTCGGCACGCTGCTGGAGGCGGTGGCGAAGCTGCGCACCGAGCGGGAGGTCGAGCTTGTGCTGGTCGCCTCCCCGACGCCGGGCGGGCCGACCGACCGGCTCATCGACGAACTGGGCATCTCCGGTGCGGTGCGCACCGTCAGCGGCATCAGCGACGAGGAGCTGGCCGGGCTGGTGGGATCGGCCGAGATCGCCTGCGTGCCGTCGCTCTACGAAGGCTTCTCGCTGCCCACCGTCGAAGCGATGTCCTGCGCGACGCCGCTGGTCGCCAGCAGGGCGGGCGCCATCCCGGAGGTCGCCGGGCCGGACGGCGAGTGCGCCGACCTGGTGCCGCCGGGCGATGCGGAAGCGCTCGCCGGCGCGCTGGGCGCGCTGTTCGACGACCCGGAGCGCAGGCGTCGGATGGGCGAGAACGGCCGGAAACGGGTGTTGGAGAAGTACAGCTGGGCGTCCGTGGCCGCGGCCACGGCCGAGTGCTATGCCGAAGCGGAGGCGGAAATGGCGGGGAACAAGTGCTGACGGTGGATTTCGACCTGCTCGGGGTGCGAGCGGGTCAGCGAGTGCTCGACCTCGGAGCGGGTGCCGGGCGGCACTCCTTCGAGTACCTGCGGCGCGGGGCGAACGTGATCGCCTTCGACCAGGACACCGAGGCGCTGGCCGAGGTCGAGACGATGTTCGGGGCGATGGCCGCAGCCGGGGAGGTCCCGGAAGGCGCCTCGGCGACGACGGTCAGCGGTGACGCGCTCGGGCTGCCGTTCCCGGACGACCACTTCGACCAGGTGATCGCCTCCGAGATCATGGAGCACATCCCGGAGGACGAGAAGGCCATGCGCGAGCTGGTGCGCGTGGTCAAGCCCGGCGGCCGGGTCGTGGTGACCGTGCCGCGGCAGTGGCCGGAGCGGATCTGCTGGGCGCTGTCGGACGAGTACCACCAGGTCGAGGGCGGCCACGTGCGGATCTACCGCCGCGAGCAGCTGATCGGCCGGTTGCGCGAGGCGGGCCTGCGCGAGGTCCACCACCACCACGCGCACGCGCTGCACGCGCCGTACTGGTGGCTCAAGTGCGCCGTCGGCGTCGACAACACCGACCACCCGCTGCCGAAGCTCTACCACAAGCTCCTGGTGTGGGACCTCATGAGCAAGCCGTGGCTGACCCGGACCGCGGAGGCCGCGCTCAACCCGGTGCTGGGCAAGAGCCTGGCGGTGTACCTGTACAAACCGGAGGTCGTTGGTGCCTGAACTGCCGGCCGTCGACGGGGTGCTCTCGTCGGCCGATGTGCTGCAGACCGCCAGGTCGATCGCCGCGGTGCAGGAGCGCTCCGGTGCGGTGCCGTGGTTCCCCGGTGGTCACGTCGACCCGTGGGACCACGTGGAGTCGGCGATGGCCCTGTCGGCGGCCGGCCTGCTGGTCGAGGCGGAACGCGCCTACGACTGGCTGCGCACGACCCAGCGCGCGGACGGTTCCTGGCCGTTGCAGGTCCGCGCCGGGGTGGTGGAGGACGCCGCCTCGGACACGAACTTCTGCGCGTACCCGGCGGTCGGTGTCTGGCACCACTTCATGATCACCGGGGACGCGGCGTTCGCGGAGCGGATGTGGCCGGTGGTGCGCCGCGCGATCGACTTCGTGCTGCGCCTGCAGCGCGCCCGCGGCGAGATCGCGTGGGCGCGGGGCACCGGCGGCGAGGTGGGCGGTGAGGCGCTGCTGGCGGGCAGTTCGAGCATCCACCACAGCCTGGTGTGCGCGCTGGCGCTGGCCGAGCACCTCGGTTCCCCGCAGCCGGACTGGGAGGTGTCGCTGGGCCGTCTCGCGCACGCCCTGCGCCACCACCCGGAGGCGTTCGCGGAGAAGGACCGCTACGCGATGGACTGGTACTACCCGGTCCTGGGCGGTCCGCTGCGCGACGACGCGGGGTGGGACCGGATCGCGCGGCGCTGGCCGGACTTCTTCGTGGACGGCCTCGGAGTGCGCTGCGTCGACGACAACCCGTGGGTGACCGGGGCCGAGACCTGCGAGCTGGTGCTGAGCCTGGACCTGCTGGGACGGCGCGACCGGGCCGTGGAGGCGCTGGCGTCGATGCAGCACCTGCGCGAGCAGGACGGCTCGTACTGGACGGGCCTGGTCTACACCGACGGCAAGCGCTGGCCGGTGGAGCAGACCACCTGGACCGGCGCGGCGGTGGTCCTCGCCGCGGACGCCCTGTCCGGCGCCACCCCCGGCGGGGGGATCTTCCACGTCGGCGGCCTGCGCTCCGGCCTGCCCGTCGACGACGCCTGCGGCTGCGACACCCACATCTCCGAACTCGTCGGCGAGTAGCGACAGAAGCCGGGCCCGTGTCCTCGGCTTGTGCAGGGGTCGGGTGGCGGAACCTCAGTGGTTTCCTCGCTGCGCCCCTGGCCGGTGTGGCAGCTTTTTCCCGAGTGGCTCCGCCACGAGGGAAAAAGCTGTTCTCGCGAGGAAACCGCTGAGAACCCGCTGCGGTGCCGGTTGCTCAAGCTGGTCGCTGCAGATC
>NZ_JBSFWJ010000069.1:0-34835 GCF_053592695.1 Saccharopolyspora sp. NPDC002578
GCGGGTTCTCAGCGGTTTCCTCGCGAGGACGGCTTTTTCCCTCGTGGCGGAGCCACTCGGGAAAAAGATCCCGCAGCGAGGAAGCCGCTGAGGTTCCGCCGCCCGCCCCCTACGCAGGTCGCTCGGAGAGGCCCCCTCAGGACCCGACGCGATCGTCGAACCGGGGCGTGATCGACGACGGCGGTACGAGGCTCCACCGCTCCAATTCCTTGCGAACCTGCTCGGCGGCGTCGATGTTGAGCGGCCCGGAGGTCCACAGCGCGTAGGGCAGGTTGACGAACCGCTGCTCGGTGATCGCGCGCAGGCGGTTGATGCCCGGACGCGCCTGCAGCATCGCCACCTTCTCCTGGAAGCTCTGCGGCGGGTAGTCCACGAACACGAACGCGTCGGGATCCGCCGCCGCGACGCGTTCCCAGGAGACCTTCGTCCAGGTGTCCCGGACGTCGTCCAGCGCGTTGCGCCCGCCCGCGGCGTCGACGATCGCCTGCGGCCCGCCGAGGTTGCCGCTGGAGAACACGGTGTCGCTGGCGCTGTCGAAGACGAAGATCGTCGGCGGTTCCGGCGCCTGCGGGGCGGCCCGCAGCGCGTCGAGCCGGCTCCGCAGGTCGGCGGTGACCTGCTCGGCCTGGGCCGTGTGCCCGGTGATGGTGCCGAGGTTGGTCAGGTCCTCGTGCAGCGCCCGCCACGGCTCGACGATGCCGCGCGCGGAGCCGCCGCCCGGTTGCCGGCAGCTCTCGGTGAGCACGTACGGCGCGATGCCCAGCTTGCGCAGGCCGTCGGGGGTGAGCTGGTTCGCTTCGCTGTAGCCGTAGTTCCAGCCCGCCACCACGACGTCGGGGCGGTGGGCGAGGACCGTCTCGCGCGTGGGCTTCTCGGGTGCGCCGATCCGCAACGAGTCCACCACGGGGCCGTAGTGGCGGCGCAGCACGTCGACGTCCTGCTGCATGCTCGACACGGCCGCGATCCGCTGCTCGGCGCCCAGCGCGAGCGCCATCGAGATCATGTTGCCGTCGTTGATGAACAGGCGTTGCGCCGGGGCGGGGAACTCCGCGGGCGAGCCGCAGTTGGTGACGGTGACCGAAGCCGTGCCCTGCGGCGTTCCCGGCGCGTGCGCGCCGCAGGAAGCCAGCAGGGTGACCGCGGTGACCGAGATCAGCGCCTGGATGCGTCGTCGCATGAATCGTCCTCGATATCGCCGATGAGCAGGTGGGGCTTGCCGGTGCGCGGGTGCGTCACGGGGGTCGCCTCGACGCCGAACACGGCGCGCACGACCTCGGGGGTCAACGCCTCGTCCGGCGCGGTGGCGGGCCCGGCGGTTCCCCCGTGCAGCACCAGGATCCGGTCGCAGGTGGCCGCGGCGAGGCTCAGGTCGTGCAGGCTCAACACGCAGGTCCGGCCCGAGCCGCGGACCAAGCGCAGCAGCTGCAGGCGGTGGTGCACGTCGAGGTGGTTGGTCGGTTCGTCGAGCAGCAGCAGCGGGGTGCGCTGGGCGAACCCGCGGGCCAGCAGCACCCGGCGGCGTTCCCCGCCGGAGAGCCGATCCACCGGCCGGTCCTCGAAGCCGGCCAGGTCCACCGAGCGCAGCGCGGCGGCCACGGCCGCGCGTTCCGCGTCGCCGCCACCGGACCAGGGCGCGCGGTAGGGCGTGGTGCCGAGCGCGACGAACTCGCCGACCAGGAAATCGGCGGGCAGGTCCTCCTCCTGCGGAACGAGGGCCACCCGCTGAGCGCGCTGCCGCGCCGTGAGCCGGTCCAGCCGCACGCCGTCCACCAGCACTTCTCCCCCGGCTGGCCGCAGGATTCCGGCGAGCGCTCGCAGCAGGGTCGATTTGCCCGAGCCGTTCGGGCCGACGACGCCGATGGTCTCTCCGGGCTCCGCGGTCAGGGACACGTCGGTGAGCACGGTGCGGCGGCCCAGCGAGCACCGCAGCCCGTCCGCCCGCAGCGGCGCGCTCACGACGCTCCGCCGTAGGAGTAGCGGCGCCGCCCCAGCAGGATCAGGAACACCGGGGCGCCGATCAGGCCGGAGACCACGCTGAGCGGAATCTCGGTGGGGCGCACCAGAACCCGGGTCGCGACGTCCACCCACAGCAGGAACACGGCCCCGGCCAACGCCGCCACCGGCAGCAGCGCGCGGTGGCGCGCGCCGACGATCAGCCGCGCCACGTGCGGCACCACGAGGCCGACGAATCCGATGCCGCCGGAGACCGCGACCAGCACGCCGACCAGGACGGTGAGCGTGGCGAACAGGGCGATCCGCAGGCCCCGGACCGGAACTCCCAACGCCGCCGCGGTGTCCGGCCCGGTGGCGAGGGCGTCGAGCCAGCCGCTCCCGGCCAGCAGCGCGATCCCGGCCGCCAGCACCACGCCCGCCGGGAGGGCCAGCTGCGCCCACTCCGCCCCGGCGAGGCTTCCCAGCAGCCAGAACAGCACGGACTGCGCCGCCGCCGGGTCGGCGCTGCGGAACACCAGGAAGCTCGCGATGGACGAGAACGCCGACCCGAGCACCGTGCCGATCAGCACCAGCCGCAGCGGGGTCAGCCCGCCTTGCGCGAGTGCGATGGCGAACACCAGCAGCGACGAGCACAACGCACCGGTCAGCGCGCCCGCCGACAACGCCCACGTCCCTGCCCCGGCGAACAGCCCGGTCGTGATCACGGCGGTGGCCCCCACGCCCGCGCCGGACGACACGCCCAGCAGGTAGGGGTCGGCCAGCGGGTTGCGCACCAGCGTCTGCATCGCCGCACCGGCCAGCGCCAGTCCCGCGCCGACGACGACGGCGAGCAGCGCGCGCGGCAGCCGCAGGTTCCAGACGATGGTGTCGTAGACCAGATCGGGCGGCGCGGTGCCGGTGAGCCTGCTGAGCAGCACTTCGGCCACCTGCACCGGCGGGAGCGATTCGGCGCCGAACGCCGCCGAAAGCCCGATGCTCACCGGCAGCAGCGCCACCAGCAGCAACGTGATCAGGGGTGTGCGCAGGCGGCGAGGCGCGGGCGCCGCGGCCTTCCCCTGCGCGCTCTCCCGCCGGACGGGAACGAGACGTGGCGGCACTGCGACGACCCTCCTCGGACTGGCGCGGTCCGGGTAGCGGCTGGTGCGACGGGGAGGGGGCTGGCTGCCGGAGATCCGTTCAGGTCTCCGGTCACAGTGGCGCGACCGCTCCGAATTCTCATCGGATTCCCTCGTCCGTCACGTGTTCCGGATGATCCTAGACGGGGATTTCGCCGCTCGGGAAAGAGATCGCTGTCGATCGGGTCACAAGGCCTTCGCCTTCTCCTGGGAGTGCTCGTGCGAGCGCGCGGAGTCACCGCGCGCCCTTTTCACGCAGCCCCGCGAGAAGTCGCCGAGGCCGATCCCGAACGCGATCAGTCCATTCGGAACAGTCGTTTCACCGACAGCGCGAAGGACGGAGACGAGCGAGGGCGCTCGATTCGCACGCGAAGTTCGGCGGCGATCCCGATTCCGCTTCACAGAAGGAATGCGCCGCCGTCAAGGAGGTCTCGCCGCTCGTACTGATCTTTCACCTACCCGGTGGGTCGTGCGGGTGAATCGATCACCGCTCTCGACAGCCGGGGCCGCTCGCGGTCGAGGTAGTGGGGAGACGTCCCCGACCTAGGAGAACCACGTGCGAAGTGCCGCCGCCCCGGCCTGCGCCGACCGCGCCGACCGCCGGGACATCCCCGTCGCGATCATCGGGGCCGGCCCCAGCGGGCTGGCCGTCGCCGCCGAACTCGGCCGCCGCGGCGTGGCCGCGACCGTCTTCGAGAGCTCCGGGCACGTAGCGGCGAGCTGGCGCGGGCACTACGACCACCTGCGGCTGCACACCGTGCGAGGTCTCTCTGCGCTGCCCGGCATGCGGATCCCGCGCGGCTTCGGCCGGTGGGTCGCCCGCGATGACATGGTGCGCTACCTGGAGGACTACGCGCGCCACCACGACCTCGACGTCCGCCTGAGCACTCCGGTCGACCGGATCCGCCCCGTCGAGCGGGACGGGGTCGTGGACGCGTGGCGGCTGTGCACCGGCAGCACCACCGCGACGGCGGGCACCGTGGTGGTGGCGACCGGGCTCAACCGCACCCCGCACCTGCCGACGTGGCCGGGCCAGGACACGTTCGCCGGGTCGGTGATCCACTCGGCCGACTACCGCGCTCCCGAACCCTACGAAGGCCGGTCGGTGCTCGTCGTCGGAGCAGGCAACAGCGGAGCGGAGATCGCGGTCGCGTTGACCCGCCGCGGAGCCGCCCGCGTCTGGTGGGCGGTGCGCACGCCGCCGAACATCGTGCCCGCCTCCTCGGATCGCCTGCAGCGGCTGGGGATCGCGGTCGGCGCACTGCCCACTTCGGTCGCCGACCTGCTGACGACGGCGTTCGAGCGGAGCTTCCTGCCGAACCTGACCGCGCACGGGCTGCCGCGCGCCCGCGAGGGCCTCTACACCCGCGCCCGGCGCGACGAGGTCAGCCCGGTGCACGATCGCGGTGTCGTCGCCGCGGTCCGGCGGGAGCGGGTGCGACCGGTCGCGGCCGTGGCCGAGTTCGATCAGGGCCAGGTAGTGCTGGCCGACGGGACCCGAATCCGTCCCGACGACGTCGTGGCCGCCACCGGGTACCGCTGCGGCCTGGAACGGCTGGTGGGGCCCGACGTGCTGACCTCGCGCGGAGCGCCCCTCGCGCGCGGGGCGCGCACCGCGCCGGGGACGCCGAACCTGCACTTCGTCGGGTTCACCAACCATCCGAGCGGACACCTGCGCTTCGCCGGGCTGGAGGCGCGGGCCACGGCGAAGGCCATCAGCCGACGGCTCCGCCGCTGCGGAGACCGCCCGGTGGAGCACGCACCGGACTGCGCGTGCGCTCCCGAAAGGGTCTCCGAGGAGGTCGCGTGACCGGGTTCCGCGCAGCAGCGGCACGTCACCTGCGCTCCCCGGCGGCGAACCGGAACCGCGCCAGCGTCCCCGGCCCCCACAACACCACGACGGGCACCGCGAACAGCACCACCACCGGCGCGTTCGCGGAGGTCGGGATGCTCGGCACGTAGGAGCTGCACATGTTCGTCACGGCGTGCACGACGATGATCGCGCACACGCTGCCGCCGGTGTTGGCGAACAGCCACGTCCACAGCACCCGCATCCCGACGGTGCCGAAGAACCCGAGCACGAACAGCACCGGCCCCTGCCCGCTCTGCAGGATCGACGGGATGTGGAAGGCCCACCAGACGACGCCGAGCACGAGGCCGCCACCCAGCGCGCCCCACCGCCGCCGCAGGGGTTCGAGCGCGTACCCCGACCACCCGAGCTCCTCACCGGCAGCGGCGGCGAGGAACACCGCCGCGAACAGGAGCGCCGTGCTGAGCGCCAGTTCCGGCTGCGGCTGGAAATCCAGTCCTATTAGGACGGTCGGGGCCCAGGTCAGTATCAGGCACACCACCGGCAGCAGCAGCACCGGCAGGTACCAGGCCTTGCCGGTGATCCGGCGGTGGTCGACGACGCGCCGCAGCAGGGCCCGCGCCCCGGCCGCGCCCTCGGCCCGGTAGGTGAGGATCAGCGCCGCCACCGCCGGGACGAACGCCGCGACGAAGTCCGTCACCGGGGCGTTCTTCGGCAGTCCGGGCACGTGCACGAAGTGCGCCAGCACCGGGAAGGGCAGGAACAGCGCGGCGGCCAGCGCGAAGAACACCACCGGCGATCGTGTCTCCTGCGGGGTGCGGGTCCGCTCCGTGGTCATGCGCGGGAACCTACTGAGCCGGGCCCGCCCCGGCTTGAACGAACGGGACACCGGCGGCCGCGGACGTGAAGCCGCGCAGTTGGGAGGGAGTCCACCGGGTCAGCGCGCGGACCTCGCGGCTGAGGTGGGCCTGGTCGGCGTACCCGGCGTCGGCCGCCACCTGGGCCAAGCCGCGGGAATCCTGCGCGAGCAGTCGCGCGGCGCGCTCGAAGCGCAGGACTCGGGCGGCGGCCTTGGGCGTGATGCCGAGCTGGTGGTGGAACCGCCGGACCAGGTGCCGCCTGCTCCAGCCGAGCCGCGCGGCCAGCGCCGCGACGCGCACGTCGCCCGCTCCCGCGCGCAACCGCCGCCACGCCCACACCACCTGGGGGTCCGCGCGCGGTCCCCTGGCCAGCAGAGCGGCGACGGTGTCGTCGAGGACGGCGAACCGCGCGTTCCAGTCCGGCGCGTCGGCGAGCCGGTCACCGAGCCGGGCCGCCTCTGCGCCGAGGACCGCCTCCAAGCAGGGCGCGGCACCGTCGAGCAGGCGCAGCGGCACGCCGAGCACCGCGTGGCCCAGCACGGGATCGCAGCGCAGCACCAGCCCGCGCTGCCTGCCGCCGAGGGTGAGCTCGTCGGCTCCGTCCCGGAGCCCCAGCACCATCGAGCGGTATCCGGCCACCGCCCCACCGCTGGTCAGCGTGATCGGGTCGCCGAAGCCGAGCGCGAGCGTGACGCGGCTGGACGGGAGGACGCGCAGCGGCACCGGCGCGGGCAGCCGCTCCTCGTAGCCCGCGCAGTCCCAGCCCCGCCTCGCCGCCCGGCCAGGCCGGTGGCAGGCGGACTCCCCGCCACCCGGAACGCGCCCGGCGACGGGCAGGGCGTTGACGAAGTTCACCCCGGCAGTGTGCGCCCGGCGGCGCTGCTCAGGCGTCGGCGGGAACGAGGCCTTCGGCGACGAGACCCGCGTGCACGGCTTCGCCGAGCGTCGTGACGGCGCTCAACGGACGGACCATGACGGTGAACTCCGAGATGAGGCCGTCCTCGTCGAGCTGGATCAGGTCGATGCCGTGGATCTGCCTGCCGCCGACGGTGGCCCGGAAGATCAGCACGTGCGAGTCGGCGTGCTCGTCGGCGTCGGTCTCCGCTTCGCCGCTGAGGGTGCCGACGTACCGGAAGTCCTCGAACACGCGGCGCAGCAGGACGCCGAACACGCCGCGCACCAGCTCGCGGCCTTCGAAGGGCCGGAACTTGACGGGGCTGAAGAACCGCGGTGCGGCGGCGAACAGCGGCTCCAGTGCGTCGGCGTCGCGGTGCTCCACTGCGGCGCGGAAGCGCTCGATGGTGTCCACTCGAACTCCTTGGTCAACGATGTGATTAGTCAGAAAGTTGACTATAGTGTCGAGCGGGCGCGTTCGACCAGGGAGGAGTGCGGATGGCTCTGCGACATGCGGTGCTCGCGGCGTTGCTGGACGGCGAGCGCAGCGGCTACCAGCTGGCCAAGGCGTTCGACGTCGGCATGGCCAACTTCTGGCACGCACTGCCCCAGCAGCTCTACGCCGAGCTCGCGAAGCTGGAGCGGGAAGGGCTGGTCGCGGGCCGCGAGGTCGTCCAGGAGGCCCGGCCGAACAAGCGGCTGTTCACCGTCACCGAGGCGGGTTCGGCGGAGCTGGAGCGGTTCGCCGCCACCCCGTCGAAGCCCTCGTTCATCCGCGACGACCTCCTGGTCAAGGTCGCCGCCGCCGACTCGGTCGACCCGGCCGAGCTGATCAGCAGGCTCGACGAACGCGCGGAGGCCTCGCGCGCCAAACTCGACCTGTTCGACGGACTCCTGGCCACGATGCGCGGCGACCTCGACGAGGACGAATTCCTCGCTCGCGGCACCGGAATCGGCCCGTACCTGACGTGCCTGCGGGGCCGGGTGTTCGAGTCCGAGAACCGCGACTGGTGCGCGCGCACCGCCGACGTCCTGCGCAACAGGGCACGGCTGCGATCGGAATGATCCGCTCGCGCGCGGCTAGGACGTCGTGGTCGCGTAGAAGCGGATCGGCGAGTTCGCCGCGAAGCCGATGCGCGGGTACACGGGCGCGCCCGCGGCGGTGGCGTGCAGCGTCGCGCGGGTGAGCCCGGTGGCGAGCGCCCCCTCGTGGAGCGCCTTGCGCGTCACGGCCTCGCCGAAGCCCTGCCGCTCCCATTCGGGTGCGGTCGCCACGAGCACGACGAACAACCGCCCGTCGCATTCCAGCGCGGCCGCCGCGGTCACCGGGACCCCGTGCCGGAGACCGAGGTAGGCGTGGATCCCGGTGCGCCAGAGCTCCGACCCCACCAGCCCGTCGCGCCCGTCCTCGATCGCGAAGCCGTAGGCGCGCGAGTTCAGGTCGGCGTAGGCCGCCACGTGCTCCTCGGTGCGGACCCGCACGAAGGTCAACTCCGGGTGCCGCGGTTCGGGCAGGGGCAGGATGTCGCCCGCCATGCCCGTACCGGAGAACGCGAGTTCCAGGCCAGCGCGTGCGGCCGCGCCGGGCAGGGCCTCGCGCGCGGGCGGAGCCAGCAGGTCTTCGAACACCCACAGGAATCCGGGCCGCGACTTCTCCCGCATGATCGCGGCGGCCGAGTCGAGGCGATCGGCGAGCAGGTCCGGCTCGATGCCGATCTCGGTCAGCGTCAGGCAGTTCCAGAACACGAACCGGGATTCCGCCCAGCGCACCGACACGCCCGGCAGGTCGCGCACGTCGGCCCGCGGATCCGCGTCGAGGACCAGAGTTCGCCAGCCGGTGCGGAGCTGGTGCATCGATTCCACCGCGTCCGCATCGATCGTCGTCACTGCTGTCGACCTCCTGGATGAGCGGCACGTGGTGGGTTCGGCGATCGGCGGCCCGGTTCCTGCGGTGGTTCGCCGCGGCCGGGCCGACTTCCCGCACCGGCGACGAGAGTATCGGGCGCGGTTCCCGCTCCGGTGCGGCTCACGACGTCTGTTCCGGTGAAACCGATCAGGAAGGGGGCCGGACGAACGGACCGTTTCAGGGAGTGGCGGAACGGGAAAGCCGAGCCCAGCAGGACGGTCCGGTCCGGCGCGGGCGTCGTGCGCGACTCGCCGGACGCGGGGCGAACAGCGACGCGGGAACGCCGACGGGAGCGCCATGGCACATCCGGGTTTCGTGATCATCGGTGCCGGGCTCGCCGGCGCCAAGGCCGCCGAAGCACTCCGCCACGAGGGCTTCGACCGCGGGATCACGCTCATCGGCGACGAACCCGACCGCCCTTACGAACGCCCGCCGCTGTCCAAGGAATACCTGCAGGGCAAGGCGGATCGAGAAACGATCTTCGTGCACCGCCCGGAGTGGTACGCCGAGCACGGCGTGGACCTGCGTTCGAACCTCGCTGCCACGGGCATCGACCGGGAACGCCGCGAAGTCGTGCTCGGCAGCGGTGAGCGCGTCGGCTACGAGAAGCTGCTGCTGGCCACCGGCTCCGCGCCGCGCCGGCTGCCGGTGCCCGGCGCGGACGCCGCCAACGTGCTGCGCCTGCGAAGCGTGCACGACAGCGACCGCATCCGGGACGCCCTCCGATCCGGCGCGCGGGTGGTCGTCATCGGCGCGGGCTGGATCGGCCTGGAAGTGGCCGCCGCGGCCCGCGCCGCCGACACGGCCGTGACCGTGGTGGAGACCACCGAGCTGCCGCTGCTGCGTGTGCTCGGCACCCGGATCGCGCCGGTGTTCGCCGAGCTGCACCGCGAGCACGAGGTCGACCTGCGCCTGGGCACCGGCGTCGAACGGATCGTCCAGCAGGACGGGCGGGCCACCGAGGTGCACCTGACCGACGGTGCGCGCATCGGGTGCGACGCGGTGATCGTGGGCATCGGCGCGGCGCCGCGCACCGAACTCGCCACCGCCGCGGGATTGGAGGTGTCCGACGGCGTCGTCGTCGACTCCGCGCTGCGCACCTCCGACCCCGACGTGCACGCCGCCGGAGACGTGGCCCGCGCCTTCCACCCGCTGCTGGGCGCCCACATCCGGGTCGAGCACTGGGCCAACGCGCTCGACCAGCCCGCCACCGCAGCCCGCGGCATGCTCGGTGATCCGCTCGCCTCCTACGACCGGGTGCCCTACTTCTTCACCGACCAGTACGACCTGGGCATGGAGTACGCGGGCCACATCGAGCCCGACGGCTACGACGAGGTCGTCGTCCGCGGCGATCTCGGCACCCGCGAGTTCATCGCGTTCTGGCTGTCGCAGGGCCGCGTCCTGGCCGGGATGAACGTCAACGTCTGGGACGTCAACGAGGCCGTCCAGCAGCTGGTCCGGTCCGGCGACCAGGTCGATCCGGCGGCGCTGGCCGACCCTGCGGTGCCGCTCACCGGCCTCGTCGGCACGCCGTGACCGACCCACCCTGAGAGGAGCCACCATGGCGAACAAGGACGTCAGAGTGCGCCGCGTCTACGACGAACCGGGCGAGCAGGACGGCGAGCGGGTGCTCGTCGACCGCGTGTGGCCGCGCGGGGTGAGCAAGGACGAGGCCCGGCTCAGCGAGTGGTGCAAGGACGTCTCGCCCTCGTCGGAGCTGCGCAAGTGGTTCGGCCACGACCCGGACAAGTTCGACGAGTTCAGCCGCCGCTACCGCGCGGAACTCGACGAACCGGAACGGGCCGAAGCGCTCGAGCACCTGCGCGCGCTCGCCGCGAAACGGCGCGTCACCCTGCTGACCGGGACCAAGCACCCGGACATCAGCCAGGCCGCCGTGCTCGTCGACGTGCTCGGCGGCTGACCGCGCGAATCCGCCCGATCGCCGACGGGAAACGCCTCCGACGAGCCCCGCCGCACGGCCTCGACGACGTACCATCACGCCCGGTAGCGGCGGCGTTCCCGGTGCGGGCCGACGCCGCCGAGCGGAACCTCCGGATCACCGACGCCGCAAGGGAGCCCTGATCACCATGGGAGCCGCGCAGTCCTCGACCGACGAGTTCGTCCGCGAACCGCTCGGCGTGCAGGAACGGATCACCGCCGACGGGTCCTCGCCGTGGCCCGTCGAACCGCACCGGTACCGCCTCATCGCCGCGCGGGCGTGCCCGTGGGCGAACCGGGTCGTCATCGTCCGCCGCCTGCTCGGCCTGGAACCGGTGCTGTCGCTGGGGATCGCGGGGCCGCTGCACGACGAGCGCAGCTGGCGCTTCCACAACGACCCCGGCGGCGTCGACCCGGTGCTGGGCATCGAATGGCTGCGCGAGGCCTACGAGAACGCGATCCCCGGCTACGACAAGGGCGTGACGGTGCCCGCGGTCGTCGAGATCTCCAGCGGCAAGGTCGTCACCAACTCCTACCAGGACCTCGAATTCGACTTCGCCACGCAGTGGACGGCCCACCACCGCCCCGGCGCCCCGGACCTGTTCCCCGCCGGTCGCCGCGACGAGATCGCCGCGATCTCCGACCAGGTGTTCCACGACGTCAACAACGGCGTCTACAAGTGCGGGTTCGCGAAGGCGCAGTACGCCTACGACAAGGCCTACGACGCCCTGTTCGCGCGCCTCGACGCGCTGTCCGAGCGGCTCTCCGGGCAGCGGTACCTGGTCGGCGACACGATCACCGAGGCCGACGTCCGGCTGTGGGTCACCCTCGCCCGCTTCGACGCGGCCTACCACGGGCACTTCAAGTGCAACCGGTCCACGCTCGCCGCGATGCCCGTGCTCTGGGCCTACGCCCGGGATCTGTTCCAGACGCCCGGTTTCGGCGACACCATCGACTTCGAGCAGATCAAGCAGCACTACTACGGCGTGCACGCGGAGGTGAACCCGACAGGGATCGTCCCGAAGGGCCCGGACCCCTCCGGCTGGCTCACCCCGCACGGCCGCGAACAGCTCGGCGGACGTCCCTTCGGCGACGGCACCCCGCCGGGACCGCCGCCGGAGCCCGAACGGGTGCCATCGCTGCCGGAACCCGCGCATTCGGGCTGAATTCGCCCGCGATGTCGGTGGTGCGTGCTTCGATCGTGCTCGCCCGACGGACAGAGGACGATCTAGCGACGGGCACCTGAGCGCGCGCGGACGGCGCGCGGACCCGCCGCCGCACGACGAAGGGATCTCGATGAGCACGACCAGCGACCGGTCCCCCGCCACCGACTCCGACCGGTTGATCCAGCGGCCGCTACCACCGGAACTGCTGATGCGCGGCGACGACCCCTTCTCCCCGCCACCAGGACTGGACCGCCTGCACGAGCGGGCGGCGGTCTCCCCGGTGGAACTGCTCAACGGGGCGCGCATCTGGATGGTCACCGGCTTCGCCGAATCCCGCGCCGTGCTCACCGACGAGCGCTTCAGCACGGACACCCACCGGCACCCCAACGCGATGCAGCTGACGCCGAACCAGGTGGTCGAGCAGCGGGCCGCCGCGGCGGCGGGCCGCGGCGGGTGCCCCGCGACCGAGCAGCAGCGCACCGACGGCCTGTTCATCTTCATGGACCCGCCGGAGCAGACGCGGTTGCGCCGCTTGCTGGTCGGGCAGTTCACGGTGCGGCGGATGCGCGGCCTGGAGGCCAGGGTCCGGGAGATCACCGTCGAGCACATCGAGGCGATGCGGGCCGCCGGGCCGAGGGCCGACCTGGTGTCCGCGTTCGCGTTGCCGTTGCCGTCGCTGGTGATCTGCGAACTGCTCGGCGTCGCCTACGAGGACCGGGCCGAGTTCCAGGAACGCTCCGCGGTCGCGGTGAACCTCGACGCGAGCGACGAGGAACGGCTGCACGCGCAGGCCGGGCTCTACGAGTTCATGCGCGGGCTGGTCGCCGACAAGCGCGCCCACCCCGCCGACGACCTGATCTCCGGGCTGGTGCACGGCGACGCCGACCCGGCGCTGACCGACGAGGAGCTCGTCGACCTCTCCACGATGCTGCTCGGCGCCGGGCACGAGACCACCGCGAACATGCTCGCCCTCGGCACCTACGCGCTGCTCGAACACCCGGAGCAGCTCGCCGCGCTGCGCGCGGATCCCGGCCTGATCGACACCGCGGTGGAGGAGCTGCTTCGCTACCTGTCGGTCATCCACACCGGCCCGGTGCGGGTCGCCGTCGAGGACCTCGTGCTCGGCGACGTCACCATCCCGGCCGGGGACACCGTCATGATCTCGCTGCCCGAAGCCAACCGGGACACCGGCCAGTGGCCCGACCCGGCCGAGCTCGACCTGACCCGGGCGCGCAACCACCACCTGGCCTTCGGCCACGGCGTCCACCAGTGCCTCGGACAGCAGCTCGCCCGCGTCGAACTGCGCATCGGCCTGGCCGAACTGCTCGCACGCCTGCCCGGCCTACGACTGGACGCGTCCCCGGCCGACATCGGCCTGCGCACCGGAATGATCATCTACGGCGTGCACTCACTCCCGGTGACCTGGGACTAAGGGATCTTCAGAATGCTGTTCTGATCGTTGTCCTGTCAGTGGCGGAGCCGTTGACCGCCTGTCTTTGATCTTGTCTGCCCAGGTGAGCGACGTCGTTGGTCGTTGTCTTGTCAGCGAGGAAGCCGCTGAGGTTCCGCTACCCGGACACCTACGCAGATCAAGATCAAAGACGGGCGGCGAGCACTCCACCTGTTGCGCCGCGAGGCTGCGGCGGTTGCGCCGGTCTCCCCGAGCGGACCGGCGAGTTCTCGCCAACCGCGCACCTCCGGGTCCGCGCGCCGACACGATGTCGATCTTGCCGTGCGCACCGGGCGCACCGGCCCGACACCGAGGTGCCACCGTGCGGAGAAGAACCTTCCTGGCCACGACGCTCACGTCCGCGATCGTCGTTCCGGCCTGGGCCGGAGCCGCGACGAGTTCCGCCGCCCCCGCGCCGAGGCTCGACGCGCCACCGGAGACCTGGAAGGAGCACTGGTTCGAGCACGCCGAGGACCTGCGGCTGGCCGGGCACAACGACACCGTCGCGCTCTACTTCGACCAGGACGTCGACCCGGCCGCGAGCGAATGGCTGCTGCCGTTCATGACCTCGATGTGGCAGTACGCGCAGCGGACCTACGGCAACGACGGCAACAAGATGACCGCCGACCGCCTCTACTCGATCCACCACGAGGGCAAGCACAGCGGCGGTCACCCCTCCACCGTCTACGACGAGTCGCACGACTTCCGCAACGTCAGCGACGTCGGCGGCAGCGACTGGACCACTCCGCAGTACGAGATCGTCACGCACGAGACCGGCCACGTCGTCGAGCTCATCGCGTCCGGCAAGCACGGCTCCCCCGCGTTCTCCCTCTGGGGCGACAGCAAGTGGATGGAGTTCTACATCTACGACGTCTACAAAGGACTCGGGATGGAGGCCGAGGCCGCGGACTTCCACGACCGGATGATGGCCGACGACCACACCGACGATTTCCCCCGCAAGCAGACCCACTGGTACCGCGACTGGTTCCACCCGCTGTGGCGCGACCACGGCGGCGCGCAGGTCATGGTGCGCTACTTCGACCTGCTCGGCCGGCACTTCCCCGCCTCCGGCGACGACTTCGAGCGCGACCTGAACTGGGGCGAGTTCGTGCACTTCATGAGCGGCGCCGCCGGCAAGGACCTCAAGGAGCTCGCCGCCGGCGCGTTCGGCTGGCCCACCGAGTGGGACGAGCAGTTCGCCACCGCCCGGAGCGACTTCCCCGACATCACCTACTGAGCACGGCGCCCCGGCGGTCACCCGCGTCCCGTCCCTGATGCGGGTGACCGCCGATCGGCCGGGCCGGTTCCGCCGAACGACCACGCGCCCGCCCGCGATTCCGCTACCGCACCGCCCGAAAGGGCAGAGTGCAGTGCAGTCCTGCGGGATTGATCACTGTCCGTGTCGTGCTCCACCTACCATCGATCGCACACGGTGGTTGTCCTCACTGACGTCAAGGGGCACGCATAGTGCGGTACAGCGTTGGCATCGATCTCGGAACCTCCTTCACCTCGGCCGCCATCAGCGGCCCGAACGGCACCCGCATGGTGCAGATGTCGCCCTCGATAACCGTCCCGTCGGTCGCCTACCCCGCCCCGGGCGGCAGCCTGCTGACCGGGGAGAAGGCGCTGCACGCCGTGTCCGACCCGAAGCTGGTCGCGCGCAACTTCAAACGCCGCCTCGGCGATCCGACCTCGCTGGTGCTCGGCGGGTCCGGCTACTCCCCCGCCGCGCTGATGGCCGCGCAGCTGCGCGACGTGCTCGCCACTGTGAGCACCCTCGTCGGCGGCCGTCCCGACTCGGTCGTGCTGACCCACCCGGCGATCTGGGGGCCGTACCGGCGCGAGCACTTCACCGAAGTTCCCCGGCTGGCGGTCGTGGACGATTTCCGCCTGCTCACCGAGCCGGAGGCCGCGGCCACGCACTACTCCAGCGAGCGCAGGCTCGGCGACGGCGAGGTGGTGGCCGTCTACGACCTCGGCGGCGGCACCTTCGACACCACGATCCTGCGGATGCGCGGCGGCCGGATGGAGATCCTCGGCACGCCCGAAGGCATCGAGCACTTGGGCGGCATCGACTTCGACGAGGTGCTCACGGCTTACATCGACGAGCGGCTCGACGGCGCCGTCAGCGAATTGGACGCGGCCGATCCGCAGGCGGCGGTCGCGCTTGCGGCGATCCAGGCGATGTGCGTGCGCGCCAAGGAGGACCTCTCCACCGAGCCGGACGTGCAGTTGTCGGTCCCGCTGCCCTCCGGGCCGCGCGAGGTCACCATCACGCGCCTGGAGTTCAACGAGATGATCAAGCCCTCGGTCCGGTTGACCATCGAGGCGATGCACCGCACCACCGCCTCCGCCGGGCTGCGCGTCGAGGACCTCTCCGCGGTGCTGCTGGCCGGGGGCTCGTCCCGCGTCCCGCTGGTCGCACAAACGGTGGCCGCGGAGTTCAACAAGCCCGTGCGGGCGACGCTGCACCCCAAGTTCACCGTCGCGCTCGGCGCCGCCCTCGTCTCCGCGCGCCCCCGGCCCGCGGCGCCACCGCCACCACCGGCCCCGGCGGAACCGGCACCAGCTTCGGCGTCGGCGTCGGCGTCGGCCGAACCCACGGTCGTCATCAAGACCCCCGCACAACCGCAGCGCCGGAAGTGGCTCGTACCGGCCATCTCCGCAGCGGCCGTGCTCGTCGTCGGAGCCGCCGTGGCGCTGTTCGCCACCGCGGGCTCCGGCGCGCCGAGCGAGCCGCTCCCCCTCTACGACGGCGCCCCCGTCGCACCGTTCACCGGATACGTCGGCTCCGACTCGGACGGCTGGAACGGCACCGCCGTCGAACCGGGCGGCACCGAACAACCACCGCACATCACCGCCGAGCCGGACGCCGACGGCCTGCGCGTGACCTGGACCGATGAGGATCCGGCGCAGTTCTACCTGCAGACAGCCAACCCCGAGAGCGCGGTCGACCTCTCCGCGTACGCGGAGCACGGAGGCGCCGTGGTCTTCGACGTCGTGCCGCACGCGGCACCGACCGACGGCTACACGAAGATCGCGATGCACTGCCACCACCCGTGCGGCGCCGAACTCCCCGCCACCGACCTGTTCGGCGACCTGCCGGTGGCTCAGCCGACCACGATGAAGATCCCGCTGTCCTGCTTCACCTCCGCAGGCCTCGACCCGAAGCAGGTCAACACGCCGTTCCTGGTCTACTCCCAGCGGCGCATGGACATCACGTTCTCCGACGTCCGGGTCGAGCCCGGTGCAGCGGATGCGCCCGACGCCACCCCCTGCACCGAGCTGCGCTGACCTCGTCAGGCAGGCCCGAAGTTCCAGATGGCGCTGTTGCCCCGCGAGGTGCTGAGCCGACCGTCCGCGTTGAGGTCGACTTCCGCCATGTCCGGCAGAGCCGGGTCGGTGAGGACCTCCACGACGTAGGGCTCGCCCCCGTCGACCACCCGAACCGCCTCGGCCAGCGCCCGCTCCAGGTCGTCCGCGGAGTCGACCAAGCACCCGCCGACGCCGAATCCCGCCGCCAGGTCCACGAACGACAGCTGCGGATTCCCGTCGAGCTCCAGGTACTCGGCCGCACCGCTGGGATCCCAGTCGTAGGACTTCCGCATCACGTCCAGGCCGACCCGCAGCGTCTTGTACTGCTTGTTGTTCGTGATCAGGTACAGCACCGGGAGCCGGCGCTTGACCGCGGTCCACCACGTGTTCAGGTAGAACAGGGCCGACCCGTCCCCCACCGCATTGACCACGAGGGGCCGCTTGCCCTCCGCCGCCGCACCGGGCCGCAGCACCGCGTCAGCGACACCGAGGCTGGCGGGCATCGAGTACCCCAGCGAGCCGCCTTCCGAGGACATGTAGCTGCTCGGGGTGTCGAAGGCCAGTCCCTGCTGGAAATCAGCGGTGTCCGAGCAGGCTTCGTTGATCAGCCGGACCGAGTGCTCGCGCAGCGCCGCGTTCAGCGCGTCCACCAGCATCGCGGGAGCGATCCCCTGGTCCGGGACCTCCTGCGCGCGCTCCCGGAACTCTTCCGCGAGCGCCCGATCCTCCTGCGCCAGCTCCGCGTTCAGGCCGTCCACGTGCGCCTCGTCGTAGGCGGGATGGGTCTTGACGGCAGCGGTGATCTTCGGCAAGGCGTCCTTGATGTCGCCCAAGGCCGCCGCCGCGCCGTAGTGGTTCTTGCCGATCTGCCACGGATCGTTGTGCAGGTAGACCTGGGTCAGGTGCGCCGGGATCAACGGGCCGTCGTCCCAGTTGTAGATCACCAGCTGCGCCTGCGCGTTGAACCCGCACAGGAACGCGGTGTCCCGCACCGTGTCCGAGTCCTTGCTCCCCAGCACCTGCCTGACCTGCTGCTGCGCGCTCGGCAGCTCGCCACGGGCATGAGCGAGGTGGTGGGGGTAGTTGAGGTAGCTGCTGAGCTGCTCGTTGTACACCGGCGCCCCGATGGCCGTCGCCAGGTCCTGCAGCTCGCGCCACGCCCCCGCTTCGCCCACGCCGTCCCCGGCGACGATGACCGGGTGCCGAGACCGGGCCAGCAGATCGGCGGCCTTGTCCAGCTCGGAGGGCTGCGCGTGGAACTCCCCCGCGATCCGGGTGAACCGGCCCCGCTGCGGATCGGCGCCCTGCTCCAGCAGGAACTGCCACGGAATGGACAGGAAGACCGGCCCCATCGGCGGTGCCAGCGCCGTCTTCAGCGCGCGCTGCACGGCCATCCCGATCTCGTGGGGCCCGCGGATCTCGTAAGCCCACTTGGTGTACTGCCGGGCCACCTGGACCAGGTCCGAGCCCAACAGCGGTTCCTGGATGAGCAGGTTGCTGTGCTGCTGCCCGCACAGCACCAGCAGCGGCACGTTCGACCGGAACGCGTTGAACAGGTTCCCGAGCGCGTGCCCGACCCCCGGCGTGACGTGCAACCCGACCACACCGGGCACCACCTCACCTGCCTCGGTCCGCCGGTGCCGCGCGTACCCCATCGCCGCGCCGAGCGCGATGTTCTCGTGCAGGCAGGGCACGTACTCGACGCGGTTCTCCGGAACGTCGGTCCCGTCGATGAGCGGAATCTCGTTGGTCCCCGGCACCCCGTAGAGCCGGTCGACACCCGCGGTCTTGAGATAGTCGAAGATGATGTCCCGGCCCAGCCGGGTGTTGTTCTCCTGGTCGATCGGGAGCCACTGAGCGGACTGGCCGTGATCGATTTCGGTCACCTTGTTCTCCTCCTCGGTCATCGAGTCGTGAGCCCCGGTGGTGCAGCGAGGCGCAGGGGCGACAGGTGCGATTTCCGTTGCGGCACCGAAGCAATCCGGTGCTGCCTGGCGCTCCCGTCCGGCGAATGGGCTCAAATGCGGCCGAAAGTCGGAACCTGGTCGAGCCGAGCGCTCATCGGCGCACTTCGTTCCCCGTCGATGAGCGCCCGTCGCATCGGCCTCGACCCGCGCCGATGATCCACCTGCCAGCGAGATCCGAAGGTAACAGGACGTCCCGAACGCGTTGGCCGAATCGCGAGAACGAGCGCCGGAATGCCCGATCGGGCATTCCCGGTTTCCGCTGAGGACCACCCGATCGTCCGATCCACGGCGATCAGTTGCACCCGACCGAGTGACCTGCCACGAATCGAACCTTGAGCCGATCTCCGGTGACTACCTTGACCGAGTGCGATTCGGAATCAGCATGGGTCCGCGCGTCTTCCGCATCCGGGCGAGCACCCGAGGGGCTGGAAGCGGCAGCGGCATCGGACCGTTCCCGATCCACGCGAATTCCGGCTACGGGCGGCACACGGAGATCGGCGGCGCCGCGAAACACCCGCAGACGGCGCCGGTCAGCCCTCCCTGCCCGGTGACAGCACGACCACCGACCTGACCGGTGCCAGCGCCTGGCAACTCACCCCGACCGGATCGGACGAGCTAGCGGCCCAGCTCAACCGCGCTCAACACCGGATCACCGGGTGGGGCGGGGCTGCCGCCACCGGGGACGAGGCGGCCTGCGCCGGCCTTCCGACGCAGGCCGACCGCTCACGCCTCCCGCAAGAACCGGTCCAGGACGCGCGTGCCGAACCGCAGCGCATCCACGGGGACGCGCTCATCCACCCCGTGGAACAGCGCGCTGAAGTCGAGCTCCGCGGGCAACCGCAGCGGCGCGAACCCGTAGCAGTTCATCCCGAGCCTGCTGAACGACTTCGCATCGGTGCCGCCGGACATCATGTACGGCAAGGTCTTCGCCGCAGGGTCCTCCGCGATCAGCGAAGTGCTCATCATGTCCACCAGGCGGCCCTCGAACTTCGTCTCCACCGGCGGCAAGCCGACCCATTCCCGTTCGACATCCGGCCCCAGCAGCTCCGCGAGTTCCCGGTCGAACGCCTCCTCGCGCCCCGGCAGAATCCGGCAGTCCACCGCGGCCTCCGCCACCGAGGGGATCACGTTGTGCTTGTAGCCGGCGGTGAGCATCGTCGGATTCGCCGTGTCCCGCAGCGTCGCCCCCACGATCCGCGACAGGTTCCCCAACTTCGCCACGGACCCGTCGAGGTCGTCCGCCGGGAAGTCCCACCCGGTCAGCTCCGTGACCCCGTCGAGGAACTCCCGCACCGACTCGTTGAGCACCAGCGGGAACCGGTGCCGCCCCAGCTTCGCGACCGCCTCCGCGAGCTGCGTCACCGCGTTGTCGTCGTGCACCATCGACCCGTGCCCCGCCCGCGCCCGCGTGCGCAGCTTCAACCAGCGGATGCCCTTCTCCGCCGTCTGCACCAGGTAGGCCCGCACCCCGTCCTGGAACGTCACCGAATAGCCGCCGACCTCGCTGATCGCCTCGGTGCAGCCCTCGAACAGCTCCGGCCGGTGATCCGCCAGCCACTGAGCGCCCTGCAGCCCCCCGGCCTCCTCGTCGGCGAGGAACGCGAACACGATGTCCCGCTTCGGCGTGATCCCGTCCCGCTTGAACCGCCGCGCCACCGCCAGGCTCATCGCCAACATGTCCTTCATGTCGACAGCGCCACGCCCCCACACGTAGCCGTCCTGCACCGCACCGGAGAACGGGTGAACCGACCACTCCGAGGCGTCCGCCGGCACCACGTCCAGATGCCCGTGCACCAGCAGCCCACCCCGATCCGACCCCGACCCGGGCAACCGCGCGATCACGTTCCCGCGCCCCGGGTGGTCACCGGACTCGACGTAGGTCGTCTCGTACCCGACCTCCGCCAACTTGTCCGCCACGTACTCGGCGGCCACCCGCTCACCCGCGAGCGTCGCCGGATCACCCGTGTTCGTCGTATCGATCCGAATCAGGTCACTGGCCAGCCCGACGACCTCGTCCTCGGCCACCCGCAGCCCAGCCCCAAGATCACCCGCAGCGCTCTCCTTGTGCTCACTCACCAGGCCTTTCTATCACTCCAGCCCCGTAGTGGGGGGTGGGTCTCAGGCCTCGAAATGGATCAGCTAATCTATGAACACAACACAGCAGAGGCCGCCGGGCAAGACAGGCGGCGCTGAGGCGTCCGAGTGGCGGAATGGCAGACGCGCTAGCTTGAGGTGCTAGTGCCCTACTAATGGGCGTGGGGGTTCAAGTCCCCCCTCGGACACCAGTGGGTGGGATCCCTCCCACACATTGCGAAGCAGTTCAGCAGTCGACATGGCGGTGTGGCGCAGTGCGCCCACCGCCTTGTTGCGTTCGGTCGTCAGTCCCGTGTCGGCGGGGGTGGTGACTGTGGCTGAGGAGAGTGTGCCCGCTGTCGTGCCGCGACGGTGGGCTGGTAGCGATCACGCCGGGCGGGTGTCAGCCCAGGTTCTGCCCGTTCCTGATCTGGCTGCGGTGCGCAGCGGGTCGCCCACGGTGTATCGGATCGCCGCGGTCGATGAGCGAGGGCGCATCGCCGAGCGTGCAGTGATCCAGGCGTTGGGGTGGAGCCCTGGCCAGCGGGTGCGGTTCGATCTGCTCTCGGCTACGGCGCTGGTGGTCCGGCCGGAAGCGGCCGGGTTGTTCGGCCTCACCCGGCGAGGTCACATTCCACTGCCTGTCCCGGTGCGGCGGTGGTGCGGCGTGCAGGCAGGCGATCGGGTGCTGCTGGCCGCCAGTGTGCAACGCGGCCTGCTGGCCATATACACCATGTCCGCTCTGGAATCCATGATCAACGAGTTCCCCCTCCCGCCTGACGGGGGTGAGCGGTCGTGAGTAGCAGTTCGGAGAAGCCCGCCGGCGCCGCGGAGTTGGAAGCGGCACGGGTCGTGCTGGAGCGGATGGGAGTCTCGCCGGAGGACCTGCTCGGCCCCTCCACGCATCGTGCTCCGCTGCCGACGTTCGCCGACTACATCCCGAAGGTCTCGGCCGCGGTCTCCCAGGGCACGCGCCGGGTGTATGCCTCGTACTGGAAGCGGATCGAGCAGCAATGGGGTGATCGGCACCTGGACGAGCCCACACCGCTGGAGATCAAACAGCTGGCCGAGCACGTCCGGGAGCACGTGGTGTCGCGGCGCAACGCCCGCGGTGGGCGCAGCGCCGCCGAGCACCTCATCGCGGCGCTGCGGTGCCTGTACCGGCACGCGGTCGCTGACGAGCTGATCGGCGAGTCCGAGAACCCGGCGAAGCGGGTGCCGAAGCCCCGTCGTCTGCCCAGCACCCGCCGCGGACTACCGGCGACCGGACTCGAAGAGGTCCAGCGGGTTGCGGCCACGACAGGCAACGACCCGGCGTTGGACACGCTCCTGCTGCGGCTGCACACCGAGACGGCCTGCCGGCGGGGCGGCGCGCTCGCGCTGCGCCCGCACGATCTCGATGCGGACCAGTGCTTGATCTTGTTGCACGAGAAGGGAGGCACAGTCCGCTGGCAACCGGTCTCGCCGACCCTGATGCGCCATCTGCTGGCCCACGCCGAAGAACGTGGCGCGTCCGTCGACGGTGGACAGTTGCTGCGATACCGCTCGCAGGCGCCGATCACCTCTCGCCGTTACGACCATTTGTGGAAGCGGATCGGCTCCCACCTGCCGTGGGTGGCCACCCAGCAGATCAGCACCCACTGGCTCCGCCACACCACCCTCACCTGGGTCGAACGCCACTTCGGCTACGCCGTCGCCAGAGCATTCGCCGGACACACCAGCACCAGCGGAGACACCAGCACCACCACAACCTACGTCCGCGCCAACCTCGACGAAGTCGCCACCGCCCTCGCAACACTCACCGACGAAACCCACCCACTCGCCCCCGCCACACCACGACAGAAACAGCAGTACGACTGAACCCCACCCACACACCCGCCTACGCCTTGGCCCAGGACCAAGGCGTAGGCGGATGCCTTCCTGCTCACCGATAAGGGAACCAACCACCAAACAAGGAGCACTCGGTTCGAACCACACACTCGTCACGCTCACGACCGAGAAACACATTCCCCGCCCGAGCTGTGCCAATCGACCTCATACCGGCCTGGATCAGTCATACGAGTTCGCAACGTCCGAAGCCATCAACAAGCGACCACCATCCCGCTCACCCATGTCGCCTGTGCACGAGGCCGAGCCGCGCGGGGGGCTTGCTCCCCTGCCAGTGAGAGCGATCCCCGAAACGGGGATTCGTCTCCATACGGCAGATGCTAACTGAAGCGCCTGTTCTCCCCGCAACCATGCTCGATCACGTCCGGTGTCTGCCACATCAGCACGGTCGTGGACACCCAGCACTGGGCGAAAGACCAGCGGTCGTACACCGCGGAGCCCGGACGTGCGGCTACGACTGGTGACCACGACAAGACAACTCGGGATTCAAGGCAGAAGCGGCCGTACCTGCGCGGCAGTAACCGCTTTACCGAGGACCACGAGGAAGCACTGGTCGGCTATGAGCGACCGGAACGCCTCTTCAGATCTTGCTAGAGAAACATGACAGACATTAACATCTCGTACCATGCGGTGTTGTACGTTTGCCAAGGTCGTCGGATTTCGGCCCTCGATACCAGCTCTATGCTCCTGGCAGCCGGGGTGCGCAACGGGACACCCGGCGGGCAACGGATTGCCGATTTTCGGCGCGGAAGGCAGGCTCGAATGAACGCAGTGGACGCTTATCTCGCTGAGTACGGCCGTGGTGAACAGGAACTGCTGCGGGGCGACCACCTGAACGGTGTCGGCGTTTTCAATGGTGAACGGGAGTTCGTCGAGCTCGCCGACCGGGCCTACGACACCGACCAGCACGGTGTGTTTCGGATCCGGGCCGAGGAATCCGCGCTGCTGGTCATCGACATGCAAGAAGATCTCGTGGCGCCGGAAGGCCGGATGTGCGTACCCGAAGCGTACCGGCAGGTCCCCCGCATCAAGCGCTTGATCCAGCACTGCCGCGGCGTGAACGTGCCCGTGATCTTCACCGAGGTGACGATTCCGGACGACGCTCCACACCAATACCCGGACTTTTTCCCACCGATACGCGCCGGGGCGGTGCGGGAGGGCACTCCCGGAATGCGCGTTTACCGAGAGTTGGCGCCACAACCTGGCGAGCGCGTCATCGACACCAAATTCGGGTTCGATTCGTTCAACGGCACACCGCTGGACTACATCTTGCGGCAACGTGGTGTGCGAACTGTGATCGTCTGCGGGACGCTGACCAACTTCTGCTGCGAAACCACCGCCCGGAGCGCCTACGGTCACGGGTACCAAGTGGTCTTCGGCTCTGATGTGAACGCCACCGACAACGCCGAGGCGCAGCGAGCGACGCTGCGGACGATGCGCCGCGGTTTCGGCCGAGTACTAGACCACCACTCGATCATGCAGGCGCTCGACGGGCGCGATGAGTCCTTCGAGGCCGCAGCTTCGATGGTCGACCTGAGTTGATCGTCGTCACGGACGAGATCAGACAGGATTCGACCGGAGATCCGTCGCCCTCTCGTGGAACGTGTCATGAATGGACCCCTTCGTGCTTTCTTCGGCGCAGCGGTGCTCCGCGAGTGGGGCGTCGGCCACGGGTACGGTCCGGGGTCTGCGATCACGGCTCCGGCGAAGGAAAGTGGGTGAACGATGCCACCGGCAGAGGAAGGCGAATATCTGGGCAGCGTGAGCATGGCGCTCTACCTGCACGAGGCTGAACCGGAGCGAGCCGCGCGCACCCTGATCGAGCAGGCTCGCACCGCCTTGGACGGTGGGTTCCACGGAATCACGATCAGCGAGCATCACGCCGGATTCCCCGGCTACGTCCCGGCACCGACCACGGTGGCGGCGACGATCCTCGGCGCCACGCAGCGAGGGTGGGTCGCACCGAGTCCGATCCTGCTGCCGCTTCGGCCGGTTCCGCTGGTCATGGAAGAAATCGCCTGGCTCTCCGCCTCCCACCCCGGCCGGGTGGCCGCCGGTCTGGCGGCCGGTTACTCACCGCGTGACTTCGACGTCTTCGGCTTCGACCGGAACGCGGCGGCAAAGACCTTCCGCGCCCAACTCGCCGAGTGGCACGAGCGGGTCACCGACGACTCGGCGCCGCTGCACGACGACCAGGCGATATCCGGTGTGCTCCCGAAGACTCCGGTTCTGGTGTGCACCGGCGGCCCAAAGACAGCGGCATTGGCCGCGCACAACGGATTCGGACTTTTCCTGCCGCCCGTCGACGATCACGCGAAGAACCGCGCCGCCATCGATTCCTACCGCGCGGCAAGCGGAATCGGACCACGCATCGCAGGACAATGGGTCTGGCTCGGCGAACCGCCACCGGCCGGGCTGGACGCCCTCGCCCAGGCATACCCGGACGTCGACAACTCCGGGAAGCAAGCCTACGCACCAGGCGTGCTGCACGAACACGACCCCGACTCCCTGGCCGACCGACTGCACGAGCTGATGCTGAATCTGGGCCTGACCGGGATCAGCCTCCGCGTGCACCTGCCCGGCGGCGACGCCGAGACGACCAGCACCCAGATCCAGCTGCTCGCCGACCAACTCGTCCCCCGCCTCGAGGCCCGACTCTCGGGATAGCCCCTCCCCGGTCGTCTCCTGCGGGACACCGACTCGTCACCGCACGAACCGTATCCGCACGTCCGCACGTCGCCTCCGAGGTGCGGACGTGCGGCTGTCGAAATGTGGCGGAGGCGCTGCGCTCGTCAACGGACGCCGGAGTTCCACTCGACCGGCCCGGCGACGATCGAATGGCTCGTCAGCTTCCTCCCCAGAACCGCCTGGACCGAGCGTGCGGCCGCGATGACGGACGGCAGCGACACGCCGGTCTCCACACCCATCTCGTGGAACATGCTCAGCAAGTCCTCGGTCGCGATGTTGCCGGTCGATCCCGGCGGAACCGGGCAGCCACCGAGCTCACCGAAGCTCGACTCGAAGCTGCCGCATCCCGCCTCCAGCGCGGCGAACGCATTGGCCAAGCCCTGTCCGCGAGTGTTGTGGAAGTGCGCCGTGACTTCGACACCGGGCAGCCGTCGCAAGGCGGCGGTGAAGAACTCCGAGGCGTAAGCGGGGTTGGCCATGCCGGTGGTGTCGCCGAAACCGATCTCCGTCGCACCGGCTTCTGCGAAGCGTTCCGCGAGGTCCAGGACCGCATCCATCTTCACCTCGCCCTCGTAGGGGCAACCGAACGAGGTCGCGACCACCGCGGCGCAACCGAGTCCTTCTTCGCGGATTCGCCGTGCCACGACGGCGTTCTCGTCCATCGACTCGCGGACGGTGCGGTTGACGTTCTTCTTGTTGTGCGTCTCCGAGGCGCTGACGAAGATCGCGGCCTCGTGGAACGTCTCCCGCACCTTCAGCGCGTTGTCGAGCCCCTTGTTGTTGGGGATCAGCACCATCAGCCGGACGTCGTCGGGCACGTCCACGCGGCGCAGCACCTCGGCTCCGTCGGACAGCTGCGGGATGAGGTCCGGGCGCACGAAGCTCGCCACCTCGATGCGTTCGAGGCCGGTGCGCCCCAGCTCGTTGATCAGCCGGACCTTGTCGTCGGTGCTGATGTGATCAGGTTCGTTCTGGAAGCCGTCGCGCGGACCGACCTCCCGGATGTGCACAGCTGCTGGGCGGTGGCTCATGGCAGCCGCTCCTTTCTGGTCAGGTGCGTCCAACGGCCGGTCCTGCCGACGGTTCAACGCCCGGCCTCGCTGGTCAGGCGGTCCGTTCGATCAACGTCGCGGTCCCGAGGCCGCCGCCGCAGCACATGGTGACGAGGCCGAGTTCGACGTCGCGCCGTTCCATCTCGGCGACGAGCGTGGCCATCAGCCGTGCTCCGGTGGCGCCTACCGGATGCCCGAGCGCGATCGCGCCGCCGTTGACGTTCACGCGGTCGAGGTCCGGCTTGAACTCGCGCTCCCAGGCCAGCACCACCGACGCGAACGCCTCGTTGATCTCGATCAGGTCGATGTCGTGGATGCTCAGGCCGTTGCGGTCGAGCAGCTTGCGGGTCGCCGGGATCGGACCGGTCAGCATAATGATCGGATCGACGCCGACCGTCGTTTGATCCAGCACCCGCGCACGGGCGTTGAGCCCGAACTCCTCCGTCCCCGCACGGGACGCGAGCAGCACCGCGGCGGCGCCGTCCGAGATCGGCGAGGAGGTGCCCGCGGTGATCCTGCCGTTCTCCGCGCGGAAGGGAGTTTTCAGCCGCGCCAGCGCCGACAGCTCGGTGTCCGGCCGGATTCCCTGGTCGGTGCTGCGCGTTTCTCCGGCCAGCTCCATCGAGATCATCTCGGCCGCGAACCGGCCTTCGGCGTCCGCCTGCGCGGCCAACCGGTGGGAGCGCACCGCGAACTCGTCCATCTCGGCGCGCTCGATCCCCCACCGCTCGGCGATGAGCTCCGCGCTCTCGCCCTGGTGCACGAAGGCGTACTGCTCGCGCAGCTCGGCAGGCCACGGATCGCCGTAGAGCTTGGAGATCTCGCCCGGGGAGTTGATCGGCACGCGCCCCATGTGCTCAACACCGCCCGCGATCACGACGTCGTGAGTGCCGGACCCGACGAGCCCGGCGCCCATCTCGACCGCGGTCTGCGCCGAGCCGCACCGGCGGTCGAGCGTGACGGCGGGAACCTCCGGCGGATGCCCCGCCTGCAGCCAGGCGTTGCGGCCGATGTTTCGGGATTGCTCGCCGAACGGGGCGGTACAGCCGATGATCAGATCCTCGACCTCGCCCGCGGGCAGGTCGGTGCGGGCGAGCAGTTCGTCGTAGCAGGCCGCGAGCATCTCGTTCGGATGCGTGTCGCGGTACCACCCCTTCTCGGGATGGCCTTTGCCCACCGGTGTCCGGACGGCTTCGGCGAGGACGACTTCCCGGCCTGCGCTCTGCATCGGCCCGGTGCGCGGGCGGCTCATCAGATCACCGTCCCGCCGTCGACGGGCAGCACCTGTCCCGTGATGTACCCGGCCGCGTCGGAGGCCATGAACACGAAGGATCCCGCGATCTCGGCTGGTTCGGCCCAGCGGCCGAGCGGGATCCGCGCCAAAGTCTTGGCGGCGAGCTTCTCGTTGCCGCGGATGTTCTCGGTCATGGCAGTGGCCGCCAGCGGGGCGAGCGCGTTCACCGTGACGTTGCGGCGCGCGAGCTCGCGCGCGAGCGACTTGGTCAGCCCGATGATCCCGGCCTTGGCCGCGCCGTAGTTGGCCTGGCCGATGGTTCCCTGCAACCCGGCTGCGGAGGTGACGTTGATGATGCGTCCCCGTCCGTCCTCGGCCAGGTACGGCAGCACTGCCTTGCTGCACGCGTAACTGCCCATCAGGTGGATGTCGACGATGCGGCGGAACGCCTCTTCCTCGAGGTTCGGGAACATCGCCGGGGCGATCGCACCGGCGTTGTTGACCAGGATGTGCAGCGTGCCGCCGGCCAGTCCCGCCGCGCGCTCCGCGGCCGCACCGGCCGCGACGGAGTCGCGGACGTCCAGCTGAGCGGATTCCGCGATGCCACCGGCATCGCGGATGCGTTCGGCGACGCTCTTGGCCGCCTGCTCGTCGATGTCGGAGACGAGCACGCGCGCACCTGCGTGCGCGAACGCCTCCGCCACAGCGGCGCCGATGCCACCGCCGGCTCCGGTGACCAGGGCGGCCCGGTCGTTCAGATCGAACATCAGTAGCTCCTGGGAAGACCGAGGACGTGCGAACCGAGGTAGTTCAGGACCATCTCCTGGCTGAGCGGAGCGATCCGCAGCAGGCGAGCCTCCCGGAAGTAGCGGGAGACGTGGTACTCCTCCGAGTACCCCATGCCCCCGTGGGTCTGGAGCGCTCGGTCGGCGGCTTGGAAGCCCGCGTCGGCGCAGAGGTACTTCGCCGTGTTGGCCTCGCGACCGCAGGGCTTTCCGTTGTCGTAGAGCCAGGTCGCCTTTCGCAGCGCCAGCTCCGCGGCGTCCAGCCGGGCGAGCGAGTCCGCGAGCGGGAACTGGAGTCCCTGGTTCATGCCGATCGGGCGCCCGAAGACCTCCCGCTCGTTGCCGTACTGCACGGCTTTGCGCAACGCCGCGCGGCCGAGCCCGAGCGCCTCGGCGGCGACCAGCATCCGCTCCGGGTTCAGGCCGTCCAAGATGTACTTGAAGCCCTGGCCCTCTTCGCCGACGCGGTCCTCGACCGGGATGCGCAGATCATCGATGAACAGCTCGTTGGAGCTGACGGCGTTGCGTCCCATCTTGTCGATGGGCCGGATGTCCACGTGGTCGCGGTCCAGCTCGGTGAAGAACAGCGTGAGGCCGTCGGTCTTCTTCTTGGCGTCCTCGAACTTGGTCGTGCGCGTCAGCAGCAGGACCTTCTCGGACTCCTGCGCCTTGGAGATCCACACCTTGCGGCCGTTGACCACGTAGTGGTCGCCGTCGCGGCGCGCGAAGGTGGTGATCTTGGTGGTGTCCAGCCCCGCTTCCGGTTCGGTGACGCCGAAGCACACGTGCAGGTCGCCGTTGACGATGCGCGGGAGGTTGCGGCGCTTCAGTTCTTCCGAACCGTGCACGATCACCGGATGCATCCCGAAGATCGACAGGTGCATCGAGCTGGCCGCGTTCATCCCGCCGCCGGAGGCGGAGACCTCCTCCAGCAACAGCGACGCCTCGGTGATGCCGTACCCGTGGCCGCCGAACTCCTCGGGCGTGGTGATCCCCAACCACCCGCCTCGCGCGAACGCGTCGTAGAACTCGGCCGGGAACTCGTGCGCCGCATCCTTCTCCAGCCAGTACTGGTCGCTGAACTTCCCGGCCAACTCGGCGACCGCTTTGCGGATCGTCGCTTGATCCTCGGTCAACTCAAAGTCCACAGCAGATCTCCCACTCGGCCCGGCTAGGCTTTGGCTTAATCATACTAAAGGCCTGACCAAAATAAAACCCGAGCGACCCCCTCACCGACCCGCCCAAGGGGAGGTCACTCGTGTTCGAGAACGACCTTGCCGAACCCGCTCCCCCGCTCCAGGTGCGCGTGCGCTTCGGCTGCCCGATCCAGCGGGAAGGCCCGGTCGACCACCGGGGCTCCGACCGCGCCGCTGCCCACGAGCGAGAGCAGGCCGGAGAAGTCCCGCGGGCTTCCCATCGTCGTCCCGAGCAGGTCGTACTGGCCGAAGTAGAAGTGCCGCACGTCGAGCACCGCGTCCGAGCGCAGCGACGCGCCCAGCACCACGAGCCGCCCACCAGGCCGCAGTGAGCGAATCGATTCCTGCCAGCTGCCCACCGGATCCAGCACGACGTCGAAACCACGGCCGCCCGGGGACATCCGCTTCGCCTGCTCGCACCAGTCGTCGTCCATGTAGAGCACGCCACCAGCGGCTCCGAGCTCCCGCGCCCGGTCGATCTTGTCCTGCGACGAGGATGTGACGACAACCTCCGCACCGCACGCCGCCCCGAGCTGCACCGCCATCGTCGCGACACCACCACCGGCGCCGAGCACGAGGAGCGATTCGCCCTTCCCGAGGCGGCCGCGCGTGAACAGCGCGCGGTAGGTGGTCAGCCCGACCAGGGGAAGCGCGGCGGCCGCTCGCCAACCCAGCCGCGCCGGTTTGGGGAACACGCAATCGGCGGGCACCGCGACGAGCTCCGCGTAGGTGCCCGCGTGGTGATCGCCGAGGATCTCCCACCCCGGCCCCGGAGCGCTCTCGTCCTCTCCCCACCACAGCGAGGGGAGGACGACCACCTCTTCACCGGTGTCGACCCGGGTGCCCGCTCCATCCGCCCCCGGAACGTGCGGCAGCTCGGATTCGTACTTCCCCTGGCGGACCAGCACGTCGTGCCAGTTGAGCGCGCTCGCCCGCAGCCGCACGGTCACCCAGCCCGGCTTCGCGGGCGGTTCGGCGAGCTCTTCGCAGCGAAGGTTCTCCGCGAGACCGAACTCCCGCAGCACTACCGCGTACACCTGGATCTCCCCATTCGGTCAGGTCCTTTGAACAGCAGGGCCGCACTCGGCGGTGGCAGGAACCGGAGCCCGCACACTCCGACCAGGACCGCGTGAACGACCATCGAGCGGGACCTCTGACTGTCGCCGTTGGAAAGGCCGTGGTGCGCTCGAGCAGCGTCAACGGGAGCTCCGGGCTCGGTGCGCCGACCGAGCCCGGAGCTCCCGACCGCGCTCCGGCTGACGCCACAGCGCGGCATCAGGCCGGGCTCGGCCGGTAGGTGTAGGAATCGCTGCGACTGAGCGCGAACTCGAAGATCCCCGTTCCGCGCGACCCGTTCCAGGTGTACGCGGCCAACCGGTCGGTCAACGGCGAGTCGAGGGTCCGTTGGTGCACCGACCCGTCCAACGGGTAGGTGTCGTGCTCCAGATGGTCCAGCCCCTTCCGGCGGCCGTGGTGCCCGCCGTACCCGCCACCGGCCATCAGCCCACCGCCGCTCGAGGCGTCCACGCCGATCGAGTACGTGGTGCCGCGCTGGGTCACCACCTCGACGGTGCCGCCCCGGAGGTCGATCCCGTCGAAGCGGAGGTCGTGCCGCACGTCGATGACGTCGTCGACCGCGCCGTGCTCGTGCAGCACCGCGCCGTCCAGCAGCAGTCGTCCGCCTTGGCGGTCCTCGACCAGCAGGATGCTGACCGAGCGGTCCGGGAACTGCGCCTGGAACCAGATGTGCATGCCCTGACCGCCGGAGAGGTTGCGCACGCCTCGGGACCGGTCCCGCTGGCCGTACCAGCCGTTGACCCGCTGCGTATCGCCATCGATCGTCAACGTGCCCTCGTACCGGCCGGACTGCACGAGGTGTTCGAAGTCGGTGGTCTCGGCGTCGGCGTTGTCGACCGCCACATCACCGAGCCAGTACGGGGTGCGCGCCCGCCAGATCACGTCGTATTCCATGCCGGTCGGGTTCGGGCCGAGCCGGAGCCGCCACGCCTGGTTCGGCTCGATCACTTCGAACCGCAACGGCCCTGCGCCGTGCCCTTCGGTGGCGCTGAGTTCGGTCGAGAACCGGACGTTGCGCTGTTCGGTCTTCGTGCTGACGATCGCGAAGCCGTCGGCGACGTCCTTCGCCGGGTAGTGGCCGAATCCCGTGATCACCGACGGCGTGGTCTCCCAGGTCGGGTGCAGGTTGAACATGAAGCGGTCGAAGAACCGCTCCGGCAAGTCGGTCGTGCCGGGGGCGACCAGGGGGTCGTGGAAGTCCTTGTTCATCGGTTCTCCTCGGTGGTGGGTCGCGCGGAATCAGCGCGCGGGTCGCCGAAGGCACTGACCACACCGGCGGCACCACCCCTCCGGCAAGCCCAGTCGACCGGAGCCGACCGGGTACCGGGGGAAGCGGCGGCGGATCGATCCGCGCCAGGGCTCGGCTGGACCGCGACGAAAGCGCGGCCTGCGCGGATCACTCCAACAGCCTGCTCTTGATGTCGGCCCGCAGCACGTGCTTCTTGATCTTTCCGGTGGCAGTAGCGGGCATCTCGCCGATGAGTTCCAGCCGCTCCGGCACCTTCTGGATCGCCAGACCCGCGTCCAGCAAGTAGGCCTTGATCTCCTCGAACGTCGGCGGATCCGCCTCGTCGACCGGAACCAGGTAGGCGCACATCTTCTCGCCCAGCCGCTGATCGGGCATGCCGACGCAAGCGATCTCGCGGACCGCCGGGTGCGCCGCCAGCAGGTCTTCGACCTGCCGGACGCTGATGTTCAGCCCGCCCCGGATGATGATGTCCTTGACCCGGCCGGTGACCCGCACGAATCCGTCGTCGTCCATGACCCCCAGATCACCGGAGCGGTGGAAGCCGTCCGCGGTGTAGTTGGCTGCGGTCTCTTCCGGCTGGTTGATGTACCCGAGGCAGTTCATCGCCCCGCGGTAAGCGATGTCGCCTTGTTCGCCCCTGGGCAGCTCCTCGCCTTCCAGCCCCACGATCCGCACTTCCTGATGCGGCAGCGCACGTCCGTCCGAAGTGAGCGCTCGGGACGGGTCGTCCTCCACAGTGCACGTCGTGGTGGTGATGTTCTCCGTCCTGCCGTAGAGGCTGAGAACCTGCATGTCCGGGAGGACCTCGCGGGCGGATTCGACCACGCTGCCCGGTACCGGCGCCCCGGCCGACGTCCAGAAGCGCATGGTCCGCGCGTCGTGCACGTCCGGGTCGTACACCTCGATCACCGATTGCAGGAAGGTCGTCGCGGTCACCGCCGCCGTGCAGCCGAACTTCGCGATCCGCTCCAGCCCCTCGTGCGGTTCCCACCTCTCCACCAAGTGCGAAGACGCGCCGTGGAGCAGCGGCAGCAGGTAGCTGGTGACGAAGCCCGTGGTGTGCGTGATGGGCGACGGTCCGAACTGGACGTCCGCCGGGCCGTAGCGCCACGCCTGTCCGAGCAGCCGGGCGCCCGCGCACATCGTGTTGAAGGTGTGCACGCAGCCCTTGGGGTGGGCGGTCGTCCCGGAGCTGTACATGATCGTGAACGGCTCGTCGGGTCCGGTGCCCGGCCCGAAGTCCGCGGTCCACGGGTCCTCGAACATGTCGTGATACCGCACGGCGCCGCCGGGAACCTCCTCGGACCGGACGACGACCACCGTGTGCAAGTACGGGTGTGCACGGGCCAGGTCGAGGAAGAGGCCGGCGTGGTCGAAACCCCGGTACTCGGGGGCCGTGAACACCGCGCGCACACCGGCGCTCGCGATGATGTAGCCGACCTCGTCCCTGCGGTAGATGGGCATGATCGGGACCACGACCGCGCCGACGCGCGCGATCGCCGTGGCGATCACGAAGAACTCGGTCCAGTTGGGCAACTGCACCGCCACCCGATCCCCCGGCACGATGCCCCGTCGTGCCAGCCCGGTCGCCAGGCGCAGCGCCGCGTCCCGCAGCTCCCGGTACGTGCACGAGGTGGTCGAGTCAGTGCCGAACAAGCGGTCCCCGCGCTCAGCGGCGTGCTGCTCGACCACGTCGAACAGCCGCTGCTCGCGCCAGATCCCGTTGCTGTGGTGGGCGCGGATCTCATCCTCGCCATAACGGTCGCGCACGGTCATGAGCGCCATGAGCACCTACCTGTCACTTCGCCTGCACGTCGCCTGGCGTGTCCCGCATCACGCCACGATACTTCAACTATTACAAAGGTCAGTCCAAAAATGGAAGAGGTGTTTGCCCGCCGACCCGACCGGGGCGGCGATCACGGAAGCCGGCGCGCTCGAACGCCAGGCACCCGAGGCACATGAGAACCAGGAAGAAGAGATCGAATACCCGCTGCGGCGACGCGACGGAGGACGCGGGAACGGCAGACGACATGCCAGGACGCCGCCGCCCGAGCATCAGGGCGCTGACCCGAAAATGATAGAATCAACCATAATATCCGACCAAAATCTGGAGATCCAGGTGGCTGACTCACCCAAGAGCCCTCGTTCTGCGGTGCGACTGGCGCCGATGGAAGTGCCGAAGGCTTCCGACGTGCTCGCCGGCGACTTGCGCGAGCGCATCCTCAGCGGGGAGTTCGTCGAGGACACCCAGCTCCCACCGGAGCGAGATCTCGTCACCCAGACCCAGATGAGTCGCAGCACGGTCCGCGAGGCCTTGCGCATCCTCGAAGTCCAGGGGCTGGTGCGCATCAAGTCCGGCCGCGCGGGTGGCGCGTTCGTGCAGCGGCCGAGCCAGAACTCGGTCGCGACGTCGATGAGCCTGCTGATCCGGGGGCGTCAGCTCCGCCTCTCGTCCCTGCTGGAGACGCGCGAGGCCATCGAGCCCGTCTGCGCCCGGCTCGCGGCGCAGAACCGCACCGACGACGAGCTGGCGGTGCTGGACCAGGCGAACAAGGCGCTGGAGACGGCCGACGGGAACCTCTCGGACTTCCTCAACGCCAACATCGACTGGCACATCGGCGTGGCCACCGCCAGCCACAACGAACTGCTGGAGGCCCTGATGATCGCGCTGTCCAAGGCGATCTACACGGCCACCGAGAACGAGGCGTTCGTCGACGCCGAGGTCCGCGGGGTGACGGCGCGGGCGCACAAGTCCATCACCACCGCGATCCGCCAGCAGAACCCCGACGCCGCGGTGCGCCGGATGACCCGGCACGTGCACTCCTACGCCAAGGCCGTGCTCGAGACCGATGACCGCGTGGAGATCCCGGTCGACGACTGACCGGACCCGCTCCCCCGGACAGCCCGGACACTCGGCTTGCCGCCCCTGCCCCGAGCGACGGCGCTCGCGGTGCAGCGGAAGTGCCGGTGGCCAAACTCCTTTTCCTCCTCCGGCGCGGCACGGCCGGATACGCACGACGGCGCACCGAGACGATCGATCCGTCCTACATGGACTGTGTGTCGCGCTTCACCGACGACAGCAGCAGCTGCGCCACGTCGAGGACCTCGACGTTCTCCGACGCCGCGCCTTCGTTCTGGCGGGCGGTGAGGCCGTCGTTGAGCATCACGCGGCAGAACGGGCAACCCGTCGCGATCTTCTGGGGCGCGGTGCCCAGCGCCT
>NZ_JBSFWJ010000070.1:0-34546 GCF_053592695.1 Saccharopolyspora sp. NPDC002578
TTCACCGAAGTCGCCGACATCATCGCCCACGCACTCCAACCCACCCTCACCCCCGACACCACCACCCAACTCCGCAACCGCGTCGAAACACTCGCCAAAAAACACCCGCTCTACCCGGCTTTGAACGGAGGGCTCTGATGACGCCGCGCACGCCGGGCGCCGAGCTGCCGGAGCACCCGGACTGGCTCTGGCACTCCCCGGAACCGAAGAAGTCCTACGACGTGGTGATCGTCGGTGGCGGCGGGCACGGCCTCGCGACCGCCTACTACCTCGCGGTCAACCACGGGATCACCAACGTCGCCGTGCTCGAAGGCGGGTGGCTCGCGGGCGGGAACATGGCACGCAACACCACGATCATCCGGTCGAACTACCTGTGGGACGAGAGCGCCGGGCTCTACGAGCACTCCCTGAAGCTGTGGGAAGGGCTGGAAGAGGCGCTGGACTACCCGCTGCTGTTCTCGCAGCGCGGCGTGCTGAACCTGGCGCACTCGCTGCAAGAGGTGCGCGACAGCGTGCGGCGGGTCGAGGCGAACAAGCTCAACGGCGTCGACGCGGAATGGCTGGATCCCGCGCAGGTGGCGGAGATCTGCCCGATCCTGAACACCTCGGAGGACCTGCGCTACCCCGTGATGGGGGCGACGTGGCAGCCGCGGGCGGGCATCGCCAAGCACGACCACGTCGCCTGGGGGTTCGCCCGCGAACTCGACCGGATGGGCGTGGACCTGGTGCAGAACTGCCAGGTGACCGGGTTCGAGCGGGTCGGGGACCGGGTCGTCGGGGTGACCACGACGCGCGGCGCGATCCGCGCGGGCAAGGTCGCGCTGGCGGCGGCCGGGCAGACCTCGGTGCTCGCCGACGAGCTCGGACTCCGGTTGCCGATCCAGAGCCACCCGTTGCAGGCGCTGGTCTCCGAACTCCTGGAGCCGGTGCACCCGACGGTGGTCATGTCGAACGCGGTGCACGTCTACGTCAGCCAGGCGCACAAGGGAGAACTCGTCCTCGGCGCGGGCATCGACTCCTACAACTCCTACGGCCAGCGGGGCGCGTTCCACACCATCGAACGCGAGATGACGGCCGCTGTGGAGCTGTTCCCGATGTTCTCCCGCGCGCACGTGCTGCGCACCTGGGCGGGCGTCGTCGACGTGACCCCGGACGCCTCCGCGATCATGGGCCTGACCCCGTTCGACGGCCTCTACGTCAATTGCGGTTGGGGCACCGGAGGATTCAAGGCCACACCGGGCGTCGGCTGGTGCTACGCGCACACCATCGCCCACGACGAGCCGCACCCGCTCAACGCCCCGTTCGGCCTCGACCGCTTCACCACCGGAGCCCTCGTGGACGAACACGGAGCAGCAGGCGTCGCGCACTGAGAGCTCTTTCGGGCGGTTTGCTCGCTTGAGGTCGGACTCCCTCCTACGGATCGCGAATGGATCGACGTGAAGCAGCTTTTCGGTTGTCGTTGTCTTGTCAGCGGCGGAGCCGCTGAGCAGTGACCACGTACGCAGCCGGAGCACCGGCGGGTTCTCAGCGGCCTTCTCGCGAGGACAGCCATTTCGCGGAGTAGGGAGCTACTTGAGAAATGGATCCCGCAGCGAGAAGGCCGCTGAGGTTCCGCTACCCGACCCCGTACGCACAATGAGATCAAACGCAGTCTGAGGAGTTCGCCGTGCTGCTGATTCCCTGCCCTTGGTGCGGGCCGCGCAATGAGATCGAGTTCCACTACGGCGGCCAGGCCGATGTGAGCTATCCCGAGGATCCGGACTCCGTGTCCGATGTGGACTGGGCGCACTTCCTGTTCTACCGCGACAACCCGAAGGGCGTGCTCGCGGAGCGCTGGTCGCACCAGGCGGGGTGCCGGCGCTGGTTCACGCTCCGACGCAACACGGTGACCAACGAGATCCACGTCGACGACGACGCGAGCGAAGCAGGGGCGGTGACGAGATGAGCAACGAGTTCAGGCTCGCCGAGGGCGGTCGCATCGACCGCGGGCGCCCCGTCCGGTTCCGGTTCGACGGCCGGGAACTCCAGGGCTACGAAGGCGACACGCTCGCCTCGGCGTTGCTGGCAAACGGGGTTCACCAGGTCTCGACCAGCATCAAGCTGGGGCGCCCGCGCGGCATCATGGCAGCGGGTCCCGAAGAGCCGAACGCGCTGGTGCAGGTGGAGCGGCCGTTCCCGGAGCCGATGTTGACGGCGACGACGGTCGAGCTGCGCGACGGGCTCGAAGCCACCGGCCTGCCCGGCCAGGGACGCCTCGCGACCGAACCGGATCCGGCGCGCTACGACGCGATGCACGCCCACTGCGAAGTGCTGGTCGTCGGCGGCGGGCCCGCCGGTCTCGCCGCCGCGCTGACCGCGGCCCGCAGCGGGGCGCGGGTCGTCCTGGCCGACGCGGACGCCGAGTTCGGCGGCGGCCTGCTCGGCACCGGTGAGCAGCTCGACCGGGCCCCGGCCACCGACTGGGTCTCGCGAGCGGTCGCGGAACTCCGCTCCTGCCAGGACGTCCGGCTGCTGACGCGGACGTCGGTGTTCGGCCACTACGAGGACAACTACTTCGTGGCCGTCGAGCACCGGGGCGACCAGGCGCACACCCGGCAGCGGATCTGGCGCATCCGCGCCCGGCAGGTGGTCCTGGCGACGGGCGCGCACGAACGGCCGCCGGTGTTCGCGGGCAACGACCGGCCGGGCACGATGCTCGCCGGAGCCGCCCGCACCTACCTGCACCGGTACGGGGTGCTGCCGGGGCGGCGCGCGGTCGTGTTCACCACCCACGACAGCGCGTACGCGGCGGCGATCGACCTGCACGACGCCGGGGCCGACGTCGCCGCCATCGTGGACGTGCGCGAGGTCGCTCCGGCGTACTGGGCTTCGCTGTGCGTGGAGCGCGGGATCACCATCCGGGCCGGTGCCACCGTCGCCGGGACCTCCGGGACCGACCGGATCACCAGCGTGCACCTCGCGAACCTGCGCACCGACGCGATGATGAGCGTCCGCCAGGTCGTGGGCTGCGACCTGCTGCTGGTCTCCGGGGGCTGGAACCCCGCCGTGCACCTGCACTCGCAGGGACGCGGCGCGCTACGCTACGCCGAGGACATCGGCGCCCTCGTGCCCGGTGACATCGACGGCGGAGTCCGCTCGGCGGGTGCCGCGACCGGCGCGTTCACCACCGCCGAGTGCCTGCGCTCCGGCGCCGAGGCCGGGCTGGCCGCGACCCGCGCCGCCGGGTACGACGCGGAGCTCGGGCCGCTGCCCACCGCGCAGAACCTCCCCGCGCCGCAGGGGCGCACCGCGTGGTTGCTGCCGAGCCCCGCGGACTCCGCGGGCACCAGCCAGTTCGTGGACCTCGCGCGGGACGTCACGGTCGCCGACATCCGCAAGGCCATCGGCGCCGGGATGGAATCGGTCGAGCACATCAAGCGCTACACGACGATCGGCACCGCCCACGACCAGGGCAAGACCTCCGGGACGAACTCCACCGGGATCATCGCCGAACTGCTCGGGCGGGACTTCGCCTCGGTCGGGAACACGACGTTCCGCGCCCCCTACGCGCCGGTGGCCTTCGCCGCGCTGGCCGGCCGGGACCGCGGCGACCTCTACGACCCGGTTCGCGTCACCGCCATGCACGACTGGCACGTCGAGCACAGCGCCCCGTTCGAGAACGTCGGCCAGTGGAAGCGGCCCTGGTACTACCCGCTGCCCGGCGAGAAGATGGACACCGCCGTCCTGCGGGAGTGCCACGCGGTCCGGTCCGGAGTGGGGATGCAGGACGTCTCCACGCTCGGCAAGATCGACGTGCAGGGCCCGGACGCGGCGGAGTTCCTCGACCTCGTCTACACGAACAAGATGAGCACGCTCAAGCTCGGCCGCATCCGCTACGGGCTGATGTGCACCGCCGACGGCATGGTCTTCGACGACGGCACCGTGATGCGCACCGGCGAGCAGCGGTACCTGATCAGCACCACCTCCGGCGGCGCCGCCGGGGTGCTGGACTGGCTGGAGGACTGGCTCCAGACGGAGTGGACGCACCTGCGGGTGCACCTGACCTCGGTCACCGAGCACTGGGCCACGATCGCGCTGGCCGGTCCGCGCTCGCGCGAGGTGCTGCGCCGGGTGGCCGCGGACCTCGACCTGGACAACGAGAACTTCCCGTTCATGTCCTGGCAGGACGGCATCGTCGCGGGGCGGCGCGCGCGGGTGTGCCGGATCAGCTTCTCCGGCGAACTGGCCTTCGAGATCAACGTGCCGCGCTGGTACGGCCGCGAGGTGTGGGAGGCGCTCTACGACGTGGGGGAGCCGTTCGACATCACCCCGTACGGCACCGAGACGATGCACGTGCTGCGCGCCGAGAAGGGCTTCCCCATCGTCGGCCAGGACACCGACGGGACGGTGACGCCGCACGACCTCGGGATGAGCTGGGCGGTGTCGAAGAAGAAGCCGGACTTCCTCGGCAAGCGGTCGTTCAGCCGCGCCGACACCGTCCGCGCCGACCGCAAGCAGCTCGTCGGGCTGCTGCCGCACGACGACATCCTGGTCGTCCCGGAAGGCGCCCAGCTGGTGGAGACCCAGGTGCTGCCCGCGCCGCCGGTGCCGATGCTCGGGCACGTCACGTCCAGCTACCGCAGCGCCGTGCTCGGCAAGGGGTTCTCGCTGGCCCTGCTCAAGGGCGGGCGGGACCGCATCGGGGACACCGTCTACAGCCCGATCGGCGGTCGGCTCGTGGCGCTCGAAGTGACCGAACCCGTCTTCTACGACAAGGAAGGAGCACGCCGCGATGGCTGAGCCCTACGGCGATTCCCCGTTGACCTCCCGCGCGGACCTGCTGGACCGGCACTCGGTGCCCGGTGCCGTGCGGATCACCGAAATCCCCTTCCTCGCCCAAGTCGGGCTCCGGGTGGACCCCAAGGGGGTCGCGGCCGAACGCATCGGCACCGCGATCGGCGCGATGCCGCCGAACCTGCCGGGCACCACCGTGCGGGCCGGGGAGCTGCTGGCGCTGTGGCTGGGCCCCGACGAGTGGCTGCTGGTGGGCCGCGAGGGGACCGCGGAGTCCATTCAGGACATCCTCTTCGCCGCGCTGGGGGACGAGCACGGAGCGGTGGTGGACCTGTCGGCCAACCGCACGATCCTGGAGGTCTCGGGTCCGAAGGCGCGCGAGGTCCTCAACAAGGGGTGCGCGATCGACCTGCATCCCCGCGTGTTCGGGGCGGACCGCTGTGCGCAGACCTTGCTGGCACGGGCGGGCGTGGTCCTGGTGTGCCGGGACGCCGAGCAGCCGAGCTTCTGGTTGCTGGTGCGCTCCTCGTTCGCCCGCTACGTCGCCGACTGGCTGATCGACGCGTCAGCCGAATACGCGAACTGAGGATTTGTTCCCGGCTTGCTCGGTGGGTCGGGTGGCGGAACCTCAGCGGTTTCCTCGCTGCGCCCCTGGCCGGGTGTCACAGCTTTTTCCCGAGTGGCTCCGCCACGAGGGAAAAAGCCGTCCTCGCGAGGAAACCGCTGAGAACCCGCGAGTGGTCGGCCTGCTCAAGCCGGTCACTGCTCAGCGGCTTCGCCGCTGACAAGACAACGACGACGAACGCCGCTTGCCTGGAACGACGAGATCGTTCTCGGTTCGCGAAGACCGTCAACACATCCCCACACGGAATGGGAGTTTCGCCAGTGACCGCAGTGCGTGGCGTGGTGGCGACCGGACGAGGCAAGCCGGTCGAGGTCACCACGATTCATGTTCCCGACCCGGGACCGGGCGAGGTCGTCGTGCGCGTGCAGGCGTGCGGGGTCTGCCACACCGACCTGCACTACCGCGAAGGCGGCATCAACGACGAATTCCCGTTCCTGCTCGGCCACGAGGTCGCGGGCGTCGTCGACTCGGTCGGCGACGGCGTGGGCAACGTGGCACCGGGAGATTTCGTCGTGCTGAACTGGCGGGCGGTCTGCGGGGTGTGCCGGGCGTGCCGGCGCGGCCGTCCGCAGTACTGCTTCGACACCCACAACGCGGCGCAGTCGATGACCCTCGACGACGGCACGCCGCTCTCGCCCGCGCTGGGGATCGGTGGCTTCGCCGAGCGCACGCTGGTCCACTCAGGACAGTGCACGAAGGTGGATCCGGCGGCACGGCCCGCGGTGGTCGGGCTGCTGGGCTGCGGTGTCATGGCCGGCATCGGTGCCGCCGTCAACACCGGCGGCGCGGCGCCCGGCGACTCGGTCGCCGTCATCGGGTGCGGCGGCGTCGGCAACGGTGCCATCGCCGGAGCCGACATGGCGGGGGCTCGCAGGATCATCGCGGTGGACAAGGACCCGGCGAAGCTGGAGTGGGCGCGCGAATTCGGCGCCACCCACACCGTCAACGCTGCCGAAGCCGACACGGTCGAGGCCATCCGCGAGTTGACCGGCGGCAACGGCGCGGACCTCGTCGTCGACGCCGTCGGCGTGCCCCAGACCTACACCCAGGCCTTCTACGCGCGCGACCTCGCGGGCACGGTGGTGCTGGTCGGCGTGCCGTCGCCGGACATGCGGCTCGAACTGCCGCTGCTGGACGTGTTCGCGCGCGGCGGATCGCTCAAGTCGAGCTGGTACGGGGATTGCCTGCCGGAGCGGGACTTCCCGATGCTGGCGGAGCTCTACCAGCAGGGCAGGCTGCCGCTGGAGAAGTTCGTCACCGAGGAGATCGCGCTCGACGACGTCGAGGCGGCGTTCGAGAAGATGCACCGCGGCGAGGTCCTGCGCTCGGTGGTCACGTTCTGACGCCGAACGCCGGACGAGGGTGAACAGGACGACCTGGAAGGGATCAAGATGGCCGTTCGCATCGATCACGGTACGACGACGGGGAAGTTCTCCCTCGACGGAGAAGTCCACGAGGTGACCAACAACGCCTGGGTCGTCGGGGACGAGCACGAGTGCGTCGTGATCGACGTTCCGCACGACCTGGACGCGATCCGGGACCTGGTGGCGGGGCGGAAGGTGCGCGCCGTGCTGGCCACCCACGCCCACGACGACCACGTCCGGCTCGCGCCCGAGTTCGCCGACGCCGTCGGCGCCCCGCTGCACCTGCACCCCCACGACCTGCCGCTGTGGCGGTTGACCCACCCGGAGCGGATGCCGGACGACGGGTTGGCGGACCGGCGGCAGATCGCCGTGGGGCGGGCGGTGCTGCAGGTCGTGCACACGCCGGGCCATTCGCCGGGGTCGGTGTGCTTCTACTGCCCCGACCTCGGCACAGTGTTCACCGGGGACACGCTGTTCGCGGGCGGGCCCGGTGCGACCGGGCGGTCCTTCTCCGACTTCAGGACGATCACGAAGTCGATCCGGGAGCGATTGCTGGTGCTGCCGGACCGGACTCGGGTGCGCCCCGGGCACGGCGAGAGCACGACGATCGGCGCCGTCAAACCCCACTTCGAGGAGTGGGTCGCGCGCGGCTACTGAACAGCCGCGGATCAGGGCCGCGCCGGGGGCCGGTCGGCTGTGAGCGGGAGGTTGCGCAGCGGCAGATCGCTGGGCGGTGGCAGGACTTCCCGCGCCGCTTCGGCGCGGAAGGACTGGAGCAGGTACGCCACCAGGCGCCGGGACGCCGCCCTGTCGTGCGGCAGGGCGGCGACCAGGCCGCAGTGCGCCAGCAGGGCCACACCGAGATCGGAGGGGTGGAAGTCGGCGCGCAGCGCGCCCGCGGCCTGGGCCCTGCGGATCAGGGCCTTGAGCTCCCGTTCGGCGCGGCGCGCGTGGTCCGCGGTGCTGCCGGGGAAGGCGGTCGCGAACGCGGCCGAGAACCCCCGTTCCTCCCGCTGCAGCTCGCAGGCCGTCTCGACCAGCCGCCGGAAGCCCCGCCAGGGGTCGGGGTCGGCGACGGCCTCGGTGAGCGCCTGCCCGCAGGTCTCCAGCTGCCGCGCGAACGCGGCGCGCACCAGGTCGTCGCGAGCGGGGAAGCGGCGGTACAGCGTCGCCACGCCCACTCCGGCCCGCCGGGCCACGGTCGCCATCGGTGCCTCGATCCCGTGCTCGGCGAACACCGCGCGGGCCGCGACGAGGATGCGTTCCCGGTTGCGGCGGGCGTCGGCCCGCAGCCCCTCGTCGTCCGGTATCCGAGAAGATTCCGCCACCACTGTCTCTCACCTCCGGCTGAAACGGACGGTGCCGTCCACTTCGCAGCCTACGCTCGGCCTCGATACCGGCCGTGCTCCTGCGAAGGTGGCGACGATGGACGACCGCACGATGAGAGCCGTGCTCTTCGACCGCTACGGCGGCCCCGAAGTGCTGTACGCGGGCCGGGTGCCGCGCCCCGAACCGCAGCGCGGCGAAGTGCTCGTGCGGGTGCGCGCGTTCAGCGTCAACGGCGGCGAACTCGCGGCCCGCGCCGGCCGCGTCCGCCTCCTCACCGGGAGGAGGTTCCCGCAGCGCATCGGCCTGGACTTCACCGGTGAGGTCGCCGCGCTCGGCACCGGTGCGACGGGCGTCGCGGTCGGCGACCGGGTCTGGGGCGTGCTGCCGCGCACCGGCTTCGGCAGCGCGGCCGAGTACGTGGCGGTGCGGGCCGACCGGCTCGGCCACATCCCGGAGGGCGTGGACCTGGTGGACGCCGCCGCGCTGCCGGTGGCGACCACGGCCATCACGGCACTGCGCGACAAGGCGGGGCTGCGCCCCGGCGAACGACTGCTCGTCCGCGGTGCGGCGGGCGGCGTCGGCAACGCCGCCGTCCAGCTTGGACGGGCCTGGGGCGCCGAGGTCACGGGCCTGGCGCGCGCGGCCAACCTGGACTTCGTCCGCGAGCTCGGCGCTCAGCACGCCATCGACCACCGCAGCGCCGCACCGCGGGACCTGGGCCGGTTCGACGTGGTCCTCGACACCGCGGGCACGGACCTGCGCGCCTTCCGGGGGCTGCTGGTGCCGGGCGGGCGCATGGTGACCATCGCCTTCGACCTGGCGCGGCCCGCCGCGTCGCTCGGCTCCATCGCCGCCAGCGCCGTGCACGGGCGCGGGCGAGTGCGCTTCTTCAGCGGTAATCCGACGCGGGCGCTGTTCGACGACCTCGCCCGCGAGGTGGCGGCGGGGAACCTGCGTCCCGCCGTGGACGCGCGCTTCCCGCTGGAGGAGACGGCGGCGGCGCACCGGGCGCTGGAAGCCGGGGGAGTGCGCGGCAAGTACCTGATCACCGTCGACTGACGAACCGCTGGTTTGGCCTTGGCTTGAGTAGTGGGTCGCTCAGCGGAACCTCAGCGGCTTCCTCGCTGCGGGATCGATTTCTCATGTTTGCCATACACAGCGAAATCGCTGTCCTCGCGAGGAAGCCGCTGAGAACCCGCCGGTGGTCTTCTTGCTCAAGCTGGTCACTGCTCAGCGGCTCCGCCGCTGACAGGAGAAGGATGAGGAATGTCGCTCGCTCGGAGCGGCTGGATCAAAGACAGGTGGTCGGCGGCTTCTTCGCTGCCTGTTTTCCTGGTGTGGCCGCGATTTCTGATGTATGCCCGGTACACGGCGAAATCGCTGTCCTCGCGTGGAAGCCGTTGAGAACCCGCGGGTGGTCGTTTTGCGCAAGCTGGTCGCTGTACAGCGGCTTCGCCGTTGACAGGACAACGGCCACGGACGTTGCTCACGGGAAAAGCCAAGATCAATGGCGGGTGGTCAGTCGCAGGGGCGTTCGGTGGTCACGTCGAGTTGGCGCAGGACGGAGGTCTCCGGTTCGGTGAAGTCGCGGTCGCCGAGTCGGCACAGGTCGTGGAACCACCGGTCCGGATCCAACGGGATCGGACTCCGCCGCGACGGCGTCGAGTCGGCGAAGAACACGCCACCTTCGATCGCGGGAACGTCCGTTCCGGTCGCGTTCGACGCGACGGTCCCCGCGAGCCGGCGCTCCTTCCAGTTCCAGATCTGCAGGCCCTCGGAATCGTCTTCGGTGAACAGGTGGTCCCCGGAGAAGCCGAGGGCGTCGCCGGTGTCCGCGTTGATCTTCGGGAGCACCACCCGCTCGTCGAGGTCGACGAGCGTGATCCGGCTCGGGTAGCCCCCGGTGACGGCGGCGGTCGAACCGTCCTGGGACACGACCGCTCGCACGGTGGCACCGGAGCCGTCCAGCGGGAACTCGTGCAGCGGCTTGCGGGACGCGACGTCCCACAGCAGCAGCCGCCCGTCGAGCGCCACCAGCAGCTCGCCGGGGTGTCCGGGGCGGGCGGTGACCTGGGGGTCCTTCGGCAACCGTCCTCGCGCGTCCGCCTGCCCCAGCACGACGGGCGGTGCCGCCCGGTCCTTCGTCCGGAAGTCCCAGGACGACAGCATTCCCGCGCTGCCGACCACGAACTCGCCGTCCGCCGCCCGCGCCACCGAGATGTTCCGGGTGTCCTCGCTGCGCTCCGAAGGATCGTGACCCGGCGGGGTCGGCAGCGTCCGTTCGCCCTCCAAGACGAGATCGGAGGTGCGGTAGAAGCGCAGCGTCGACTCGTGCGCGACCGCGAGGTGCTCACCGGTCGCGTCGAACGTCGCGGTGAACGCGGAGAGGAAGGTGCCGTCCGGATCGGGGACGGCCGCCGTCGCGAGCACGGTGCCGTCCGCGTCGTGCAAGGTCAGCTCCGCGCTGCCGGGAACACCGGCGTCGCGCGCCGTGAGCCACCGCCGCCCGTCCTCGGACGCCGCGAACGACTCGCCGCGCACCTGCTCGGTGACGGTGGGAACAGCGCTCGCTTCCACCGCGCCGTCGCGCTGGTGCACGGACGTCAGCTCCCCGTCGTCGCCAGGCACCAGAGCCGGTAGTTCTTCCACGTCCGTGTCGACGTCGAAGGCGCCCGCGAACGTCCGGAGCCCGGTCGGCCAGTGGATGATCGCCTGCGTGTTCCGGTACGGGACGTCGGACAGCACGTACTGACCGGTGAGGTCGGTGTGGAGGCCGCTGCACGGGGTGCCGGGCAGCTCGGTGACGCGATCGGTGCGCAGGTCGACGACCTGCACCGCGGTATCCGCGCACCGCGCCAGCACCGTCCCGTTTCCCGCGAGCACGTCCGAGGATTCGGGCGGGTGGGTGCGGAGGATCGCGCCGGAAGCCAGGTCTAGGCGCTCCACGATGTCCGGGCCTGCGCCGCCGCTGCGCTCGGTGATCAGCGACTTCCCGTCCGACGACGGGTGCACCGCCGTCAGCGGGGTGCCGGGATCGAGCGCGATCCGGTTGGGGACCTCCTGCCCGGTCACCAGATCCCACACGTGCACCGGCTGCCGCGCTGTGCGCGAGTAGAGCGCGAGGAACCGGCTGTTCCAGCTGAAATCGGCGGCGTTCGCGTCGTTCAGGACCGATTCGTCCTGCGCCACCAGCGGAATCGGCCGGTCCTCATCCGTCAGGTCGAGGAGCCGGACGCCCCTGTTCGGTCCGCTTTCGAACACGATCAGCATCCGGCCGTCCGGGCTGAGCCCCACCTGGCCCGCGGGGGACACGACCGGATCGACCGGGAGGTCGCGGTGCCGGGGGTGCGGTCCGGCGAGGCCCGACCACAACGTCGGGGGCGCGGCCGGATCGGAGTGGTGCGCCAGCACGACACCGCCGTCGGAGCTCGCCTGCAGCTGCGAGACGTCGGCGTCCGGGATCAGGCCGGGGCCGAGGACCCGGTGCACCCCGTCCCAGTGCAGGCGTTGCTCGAACAGGGCGGCATAAGCCTCGTCGCTGTCCGGTTTCTCCCGATATGCCGCCAGGACCAGTTGCAGCGCCTGACGCGGGTCGACCTCGGCGGCCCGCTCGGCGGCCTGTGCGAGCAGGCGGGCGTTGCTGGTGCGCAGCTGCTCGTCGACGTCGCCGGCGAACTTCCCGACGGCGCCGGTGAGCAGGACGGCGACGAGCGCGAGGGCCACCGAGATCGCGGTGATGGTGCGCCAGCGGCGTTGGGACCGGCGCTGCGCGTCCTCGCTGCGGGCGATGAACTCCCGTTGCGGCGGGGGAACGTCGTCGGGGCGCCTGCGCCGCCACTGCGCCGCTTCGGCGAGCGGAGCGCCGCTGAGCTGGCCGCCGGAGTCGCGCAGGTCGTCCAGCCTCGCCAGCCAGGCGAGGAAGACGGCGTCCTCGTCGAGCCGTTCGCGCAGCCTCGGCCAGTGGTCGATCAGGGCCTGGTGCGGCAGTTCCACCTGCCCTTCCCGGATGACGACGAGCCGTGCCGCGGCGAGCCGGTCGGCGACGGACCGGAGGTCGTCGCCGAGTTCGTCGAGGTCCGCGCGGCGGCGCGTGTGGCCGCCGTCGCCGTCGGGCCGGGTCAGGCTGATCAGCAGCCGCTCGGCGCGCGCCGCCTCCGCCGGGCCGAAGGCGGCGAGCGCGGCGTCGGCGTGCTTGCGCAACGCTCCGGGAAGTCCTCCGAGCTCCTGGTACGCGGCGTGGGTGAGCCAGCGGCCGCACCGGCGGTCCCACAGCTGCTTCAACGCTTCGGACAGCAGCGGGAGCGCGCCGTGCCCCGGCGGGCAGTCGTGCAGGACGGCGTCCACCAACCCGGCTTCGAACGCGAGCCCGCCGTCCTCCGCTGGACGCACGATCGCCGCGCGGAGGTCGTCGCGGTCCATCGGGTCCAGCAGCCACACCGCGTCGTTGAGCTTCTCGCGGGTGCCGGGCCCGATCAGGGCGTCCAGGGACCGCGAGCGCAACGTCAGCACCACCCGCAGCCGACCGCCCGGTGCCGCGTCGATCCGGGCGATGACCTGCGCCAGCCGCTCGCGGGCGGCGTCGGGGTCGGCGATGACCGACTCCTCGAACTGGTCCAGGAACAGCACCGCTTCGCCGTCGGAGACCGGGACGGAGCCGAGCGGGTCACCGGGGCGCAGCTCGGCGACCGCGACGCCCTGCCGCGCGAGCCGGGGCAGCAGACCGGCTCGGACCAGCGACGACTTCCCGCTTCCGGAGGGCCCCACGACGGCGACCAGGTCCCGCGAGGTGAGGCGGCCCAGCAGCTCCTCGACCGCTTCGTCCCGGCCGTGGAAGCGCGCGGCGTCCTCCGGCCCGAACGGCGCCAGCCCGAGGTACGGGTTGGGCGCGTCGGCGGGCCACCTGCCGAAGGACGACAGCGGCACCAGGTGCGCCGTCGTCGCGGTCGTCCCGGACCGGGTGACGACCATCCCGACGACGCCGCCCAGCTCCTCGTCCCACACCGGGGATCCGCTGAACCCGCGCACGATGCGCTCGTGATCGGGATCCACCCGCATCTGGACGCGACCCCGGCCCTGCGTTCCCGCGAGGGAACCGGACACCCAGACGCCGTCCGGTTCGGCGTCGGTGAACCCGAGCACGCGGAACCGGTGGTCGCGCACGTCGCAGTCCAGCCGGACGGGGGTGGGCCGTGCCCGCTCCGGTGGGGCGAGCAGTTCCAGGATCGCGACGTCCTCGACGTCGTCGCGCTCGACCACGTCCACCGCGCAACCGTCGGAGCCGAGCAGCGGGAACTGCGCCCGCACCTCGTCGAACCCCGCGATGACGTGCGCGCACGTGGCGATCAGGCCGCCGGGCAGCGTGAAACCGGTGCCGAGCAACCGCCCGCCGCAGACGAGGCGGACCAGCGACGCGGCCAGCGGTTCGGCCGCGGCCGGGTCAGGACGTTCGCTCATGGCACGGCACCCGCGCGGTTCCGGAGGGCCGAGCTCGGCGGCGCAGCCGTCCTCGTCCAGGATCTCCGATCGGGAATCACTTCTCCGGCTTGACGTCGTTCCACTCGATGGTCACGTTGAAGTTGGCCTCACCGGAGGACTTCGCGACCGCGAGGCTCGCCTCCCCGGTCACCTTGATGCCGAACTGCACGTTCACCTTCGACGGCGGCTGCTCCATCGCGCGGAGTTCGCCGAGCACCGCTTCGGCGGCGGACCGGATGTTTCCCATCGCCTTCTGCACGGTCTCGGAGGCCTGCACGACCTTGCCGCCACCGCCGACCGGGATCGAGCCCTGCCCGTCGGTCGATTCGATGAGCAGTTCGCCGCCGTTCTCCAACGGCATCCTGACCAGATCCGACATCCCGCTGCCCCCGAGCTCACGACATTGACGACGTGATCGAACCTAGCCGAACAGCGGCCCCCGCAGGGGAGGTTTCGAGAACTTCCGTCGAGGTTCAGGACGCGGTCGCCTCGGGGGCGGGTTTCCCCACTTCCGGGCCGGTCGAATCGGACGTCGCGGACTCGTCGGCGGCGACCGCGCGGTCGGCGGAGGAGCGGTCGGCCAGGACCCGGCGGGCCCGGGCGAGGTCGAGGTCGCCGTCCCACTTCGCGATGGCCAGCGTCGCCACCGCGTTGCCGTAGAAGTTCACCAGCGCACGGCACTCGGACATGAACTTGTCGATGCCGAAGATCAGCATGATGCCCGCTGCGGGCACGGTGCCGAGGGTGGACAGCGTCGCGGTCAGCGCGATGAAACCGCCCCCGGCGACGCCCGCCGCTCCCTTGGAGGTGAGCAGCATGACCGCGAGCAGTCCCAGCTGCTGGCCGACGCTCAGCGGGGTGTCGGTGGCCTGGGCGATGTAGAGGGTCGCCAGCGACAGGTAGATCGCGGCGCCGTCGAGGTTGAAGCTGTACCCGGTCGGCACGACCAGCCCGACCGTGGCGCGATCGGCGCCCAGGAACGTCATCTTGCGCATCAGCCCCGGCAGCGCGGGTTCGGCGGTGGAGGTGCCGAGGACGAGGAAGAACTCCTCCTTGAGGTAGCGCAGCAGCTGGAAGATGTTGAGCCGGACGTAGGCGGCGAGGAACCCGCCGAGCACGACCACGACGAACACGATCGACGTCGCGTAGAACAGGACGATCAACGAGCCGAGGCTGCTCAACGTGGACAGCCCGAACGCGCCCACCGCGTAGGCCATCGCGCCGAACGCGCCGAGCGGCGCGGCCTTCATGACGAAGCCCAGCACCGCGAACACGACCGCGGTGCAGCGGTTGACGCCCGCGATGAGCGGTTCGCCGACGGCGCCGACCGCCTTGATCGCGATCCCGAACAGCACCGCGAGGAAGATGATCTGCAGGATGTCGCCCTCGACGAACGCGCCGAAGAAGCTCTCCGGGACGAGCTGGGTGAACATCTCCCACCAGTGCCGCGCCTCGCCCTGCTCCACGTACTGCTGGGCCGACCCGGAGGTCCGCATCGTCGCGGGATCGGCGTGCACGCCCTCGCCCAAGCGGAAGAGGTTCATCGCCACGAGACCCATGGTCATCGCCGCGATGGTGCCGATCTGGAAGTAGGTGAGGGCCTTCAGACCGGTGACGCCGACCTTCTTGAGATCGGCGACGTTCGCGATGCCGCCGATGATCGTGAGGAAGACGATCGGCCCGATGAGCATCTTCATCGCCGTGATGAAGGTGCTGCCGATGGGCTCCATCGCCTCGCCGAGGTCGGGCCACCGCCAGCCGACGAGGATCCCGACGGCGATGGCGACGAGCACCTGCACGTACAGCTGCCGGTACCAGCGCTTGCGCTTCGGCCTGCCGTCGCCGTCTTGCGGCACCCCGCCCATGAATCCTCCTTGATCCCGGGAAACGTGGGCACCACGGTGACCCGGCGGGAGCGGCGGCGTCCAAGAGTATGTTGCTAACCGACTCATAGGTTCTTCCGATGAAACGCCCGTCACCTGGGGGTACGGGCGCCCGGCTGGAGGTCGCGCCGATGGACGCCCGGCGGCTGGAGTACTTCCTGGCGGTGGTCGACCACGGCGGGTTCGGCCGGGCGGCGGAGGCGCTGCACCTGGCGCAACCCTCGCTGTCGCAAGGGATCGCGGGCTTGGAGCGGGAGCTCGGCGTGCCGCTGTTCCACCGGGTGGGGCGCGGCGTGGTCCTCAGCGACGCGGGTTCCGAGCTCGTGGGTCCGGCCCGCCAGGTCCTGCGCGACCTGCGGTCGGCCCGTTCGGCGGTGGACTCGGTGAAGGGCCTGCTGCGGGGCCGGGTCGAGATCGCCACGATGCCCTCGCCCGGGGTGGAACCGCTGGGCGCGCTGACCCGCGCGTTCTGCGAGCGCCACCCCGGCGTCACCGTCGGGGCGGAGGCCGCGTTCACCCCGGACGAGGTGGTTCAGCAGATCAAGAACGGCTCCTGCGAGCTCGGGCTGATCGGAGCGCCCGAGGTGCCGAACCCACCCGGCGTGGAGGTGCGGGAACTGGAGGCGCAGGAGTTCTACCTGGTCGGCGACACCGGCCTCGACCTGCCCGCGGACGAGCCGGTCCGCCCCGCCGACCTCGCCGGCGTGCGGCTGATCGCCTCGCCGCCGGGCAGCCTGATGCGCCGGATCGTCGACGACGTGCTCGCCGCCGGAGTGGACGTGCGCATCGCCGCGGAGGTCGCGCACCGGACGTCGGTGCTGCCGCTGGTGCTGCAGGGCGTCGGCTCGGCGGTGCTGCCCGCGGGGTGGGTGCCGCTGGCGCGCCGGGCGGGTGCCCGGATCGCCCGCATCGACCACCCGGCGCAGCTGCGCGTGTCGCTGGTCGGCCGCGCGGCCCCGCTGACCCCGGCCGCGAGCGCGTTCCGCGCCGTGGCGCGGGAACACCGGCCCGTGGACTACCTGGCCTCCGGCGAGCCCGGATAGGCGGTGCCTATGAGTCGGATCGCGAACGCGTGTTGGACGGTCCGCGCACCGGCGGGCTTGACTCGACGCGGCACGGACCACCGACACGGGAGCCGCATCGATGTCAGCACCGACCACCTACAAGATCGCCGCCATCCCCGCCGACGGCGTGGGCGCCGAGGTCGTGGCCGCCGGGCGCACCGTCCTCGACGCGATGGCGGCGGCCTCCGGCGGGACGTTCGCCTTCGACTGGACCGAATTCCCCTGGAGCTGCGAGTACTACACCCGCACCGGCCGGATGATGGCCGAGGACGGCCTCGACGTCCTCCGCGACTTCGACGCGATCTACTTCGGCGCCGTCGGCTGGCCGTCGGTCCCGGACCACATCAGCCTGTGGGGGCTGCGGCTGAAGATCTGCCAGAACTTCGACCAGTGGGCCAACATCCGGCCGGTCCACTTCCACCCCGGCATCACCTCCCCGTTGCGCAAGGCCGACGACGCCGACCTGGACTGGGTCGTGGTCCGGGAGAACAGCGAAGGCGAGTACGCGGGCCTCGGCGGGCGGAACCTCTCCGGCCGGGGCGAGGGCAACGAGGTCGCGCTGCAGACCGCGCTGTTCACCGAACGCGGCTGCGAGCGCATCATCCGGTTCGCCTTCGACCTGGCGCGCGAGCGCCCGCGCAAGAAGGTGTCCTCGGTGACCAAGAGCAACGCCCAGCAGTTCGGCATGGTGCTGTGGGACGAGACCTTCACCCGCGTCGCGCGGGACTACCCCGACGTCGAGACCGAGAGCGTGCTGGTCGACGCGATGGCGGCCAAGTTCGTGCTCAAGCCCGAGGACCTGTCGGTCGTGGTGGCCTCGAACCTCAACGCCGACATCCTGTCCGACCTCGGTTCCGCCCTGGCGGGCAGCCTGGGGCTCGCGGCCAGCGCGAACCTCAACCCGGACCGCCGGTTCCCGTCGATGTTCGAGCCGGTGCACGGTTCCGCGCCGGACATCGCCGGCCGGGGCCTGGCGAATCCGGCGGGCGCCATCGGGAGCGCGGCCCTCATGCTCGACCACTTCGGGCTGCAAGCCGAGGCGGCCCGGCTCAACGCCGCCATCGAGGCCACGGCCGCCGCGGGCGTCCTCACACCAGACGTAGGCGGAAACGCGAAAACGGACGAGGTCACTGAAGCCGTTTTGGGGGTCCTTTCGGAATGGCCTGCGTAGGGGTTGGGTGGCGGAACCTCAGCGGGATTCTCGCTGGGGGATCTTTCTCCCAAGTGGCTCCGCCACGAGGGAAAAGCCGTCCTCGCGAGGAAGCAGCTGAGAACCCGCGGGGGGTCTTCTTGCTCAAGCTGGTCACTGCTCAGCGGCTTCGCCGCGGACAGGACAACGAGCAAAAGATCGCTCTGATCGGACGTTTTGGAGTGCTTCGGGCGTTGAGGCCCCTCTCCGGGGCGCTAGCGGGGCGTGAGCCCGGCTCCGCCGTCGCGAGCCGACCGGAGATGATCTCGTTGCGGTGCTGTGGTTTTCCCCTCGCGTTCGAGGAGTCCGAGTGCAGTCGCTTCGGTCCGGGCGTCCGCGTGATCGACTCCCGTTCGAGTGATCGTGATGGCGCGGGCGGGTGATCGATGCGCCGAATCCCTTGTGCGATCGGCGAATTCGGCTGTCCACTGGAGCCTCGGTGGGCGTGCTCTCGGCCGTCCGCCCAGCAGGACGGGAGCCGTCGCCGCAGGGGGTTGCGCGCGGCGGTCGCGTCACCGCACGCCCGGCCGAGAACACGTTTTCGGGTCGTGCGCTGGGGATTCTCGAAGCGCGAAGTGGGGGACCAGCGCATGGCGGAATTGTCGGCACGGCCCGCGGTGGCCGAACGGGTGGACGGCGGGCCGACGTTCGGCCTGACGAAGTTCCTGGACCCGCTCCCGGTGCCGCCCGTGCGGCGCCCGCGCGGACGCGGCGCCGAACTGGAAGTGCGCGCCGTCACGACCCGGCGCCGGCTGCACGGTCAACTTCCGGAAACCGTGCTGTGGGCCTACGACGGGCACTTCCCCGGGCCCACCATCGAAGTCGAGCGGAACCAGCGGCTGCGGGTGTCCTGGACCAACGACGTCACCGGCACCATGCCGCTCGTCGCGGTCCGGGTGCCGCTGGCGCCCGCCGGAACCCCGCCCGCCGAGCTGTCGTCGAACAATCCCGGCTATCCGCGCAACGCGGACGGGAGCCCAGCCGACGGCGCCGCCCACATCGAAGGCGTCCCGGACGTGCCCGCCTGGCTGGTCACGCACCTGCACGGCGCCGACGCGAACGGCGGCAGCGACGGCTGGGCGCACAACGCCGTGCTGCGCGGCCATTCCCAGCTCGCCGAATACCCGAACCGGCAACCCGCCGCGAGCCTCTGGTACCACGACCACGGCATGGCCATCACCCGCTGGAACGTCCACGCAGGACTGTTCGGCGCGTACCGGATCCGCGACGAACGCGAACGAGCGCTCGGGCTGCCCGACGACCACGACATCCCGCTGCTGATCTGCGACCGCAACCTCGACACGGACACCGACGGCGACCTGACCGGGCAACTGCTGTTCAAGGTCGACGCGATCGGCACCGCACTGGTGCCGTTCATCGGGCCGTTCACCCTCGTCAACGGCGTCATCTGGCCGCACCTGGACGTCGACCGGGACACCTACCGGTTCCGGCTGGCGAACACCTCCAACGCCCGGTTCTACCGGCTGAACCTCATCAACGAGGACGGCGGCTCCGAGAACGACGCCGTGCGCGTGATCGGCACCGACGGCGGGCTGCTGCCCCGCCCGGTCCCGCTTCCCGAAGCAGGGCTGGTGCTGGCACCGGCGGAACGCGTCGACCTCGCCATCGACTTCGGCCGGGACGACTTCCGCGGACGTGCGCTGCGGCTGACCAACACCGAGCCGAACGCCGCCCTCGAACCCGACATCGTGCAGTTCCGGGTGCGCGGCCGCCCCGACCGCGGTGCGACCCGCCTGCCCGAGTCGCTGCCCGCCGAACCGCTCCGGCTCGCGCACGTGCCCGACGAGCACGACCAGGTGTGGATCGCCCTGGTGCCACCCGGCACGGCGGGCATGGCGCACCCGCAGATGTGGGAACTGCGGGAGCTCGACGGCGACATCCCCCCGCTGCCCGCGGAGAACCTCATCCAGGTCACCGACCCGCGCACCGGGCGGACCAGGACGTTCCAACAGGTCGCGTCGCTGTTCGACGACACCGTGAGCATCTTCGTCAAGCACGACAGCACCGTGGAGTGGAACTTCATCCACTTCGGCGGCCCGGCGCACCCCATGCACATCCACCTGGTGCAGTTCCAAGTCGCCGCCCGCCGCGGCTTCACCCCGGACTTCGACGTGGCGCTCGGCGGCACCACCACACCCGCCGCCGGATTCACCGACATCCCGCTGGAACAGCACGAACGCGGCCGGAAGGACACCATCGCCGTCGCCGCCGGCGAATGGGTCAGCGTGCTCGGCCGCTTCGGCGAATCGACCGGCCAGTTCATGTACCACTGCCACATCCTCGACCACGAAGACGAAGGCATGATGCGCCCCTTCGTCGTCCACCCCGCCGAAGTAGCCGATTTCCACCCCCACAGAGGAGGCCACGGCCACGAGTCTTATCGGGGGGTTTGACGGCTCGTTTTGCTCGGGTGGTCGGGTGGCGGGTTCTCAGCGGGCTTCTCGCTGCGGGATCTTTTCCCAAGTGGCTCCGCCACGAGGGAAAAGCCGTCCTCGCGAGAAGCCCGCTGAGAACCCGCCGGTGGTCACCTTTTGGACGTGGGCTATGTGCTTCGCACATACAGGCACGGCTTCGCCGCAATGCAGGCTTGCTTCGCAGCCCAAGGCACGGCTACGCCGCAAAAGCACGGTCTTTGGGCCCAACGCATGGTTTCGTCGTAGAACGGGCGGGCCGTGGGGGCTGGTTTCGGCTTGTGGGGGTGTGCTGTTTTCGGGGTTCGCGGGGTTGTTTGGGGGTGGGGGTTTGCTTGGGGGCGGGTGGTGATCGGGGGGTTGCTGGGGGTGGTTGTCGGGATTGTGCTGGTTGACACTCTTGTGGGTTAGGTAAGGCTGTCTTTAGTGTACGGCTGTGCCTTTGACTTCTTCGCCGTCCGCTGCCGGGGTGCGCGCCCGTGAGATCGACGTCGCCTACGGGCGGGACGTCGTGGTGCGCGCGGCGTCGATCTCGCTCGACGCGGGTGCGGTCACCGCGTTGATCGGGCCGAACGGCAGCGGGAAGTCGACCTTGCTGCGCGCCCTCGCCAGGCTGCACCCGCCGGTCGCGGGCGAGGTCGCCTTCGCCGACGGCGCCGAACTGCGGGCGCTGTCCGGCAAAGAGCTCGCCCGCCGGATCACGCTGCTGTCGCAGCAGCGGACGGCGCCGGGCGGGCTGAGCGTGCGCGAACTCGTCGAATTCGGGCGCCACCCCCACCGGTCCCGCTGGGGCGGGCGCGACCCGGAAGGCCCCGCCGCCGTGGAACGGGCGATGGCGCTGACCGGGCTCACCGCGATCGCCGACCGGCCGGTGCAGGCCCTCTCCGGTGGGCAGGCGCAGCGGGTGTGGCTGGCGAGCTGCCTGGCGCAGGACACCGAACTTCTGCTGCTCGACGAGCCGACCACCTTCCTCGACCTGCGCTACCAGGTGGAGATCCTCGACGTGATCCGCGACCTCGCCGATCAGCACGGCGTCGGCGTCGGAGTCGTGCTGCACGACCTCGACCAGGCCGCCGCCATCGCCGATCAGCTGCTGCTGCTCGAAGACGGCAGCGTCACCGCGGAAGGCGCCCCGCGCGACGTGCTCACCTCGGCGCACCTCACCCGCGCCTACGGCATCCAGGTGGACGTGGAGACCGACCCGGCGGACGGGCGCATCCGCACCCGCGCCGTCGGCCGGTTCAACTCCTCCGGCGTCCGCATCCCATCGGCTTGATCGGCGTCGCCGGTCACCACTCCCCAGGCAGGAGAGACATGCGCAGCACCCGTGTGATCATCGGGTTGTCCGCGGTCGTCGCGCTGTTCGCGGCAGGCTGCGGCACCACCGAGCAGGCAGGTGGCGCCGACGCGCCCGCGAACGGCGGCGAGCCGATCACGATCGTCGACTCCCGCGGCAAGGAGGTCACGCTCGACGGACCGGCCCGACGGGTCGCGGCCACCGAGTGGAACGGCACCGAGGCACTCGTGTCGCTCGGCGTGACGCCCGTCGGAGTGTCCGATGTGGATGGTTATGGTGAGTGGGTGAGCGCGGCTCCGCTGGACGGGACCTCCACCGACATCGGCACTCGGGGCGAGCCGAGCATCGACGCGCTGAGCTCGCTGGACCTGGACCTGGTCGTCGTCACCGACAGCCTGACCGAAGGCGCGCTGGAGCAGGTCGAGCAGGTGGCGCCGGTGATCGTCATCAAGGGCGGCGACGCGAAGGACTCCATCGGCTCCATGTTCCGGAACGTGGACATGATCGCCGAGGCCACCGGCACCGAGGACCAGGCGGCGCAGCTGCGGTCCGAGTTCGACGCGAAGATCGCCGAAGGACGCGCCGCCGTGGAACGGGCGGGTGCGCTCGGCGAGCAGGTCGCGTTCTCCGACGCCTACGTGACCTCGGGTGCGGTGAGCATCCGGCCGTTCGCCAAGGGCTCGCTGGTGTCCGACGTGTTCGAACGCATCGGCCTGCGCAACGCGTGGCCGATGGCGGGCGACCCGGCCTACGGGCTCGCGCGGGCCGACGTGGAGGGCTTGACCGCGCTGCCCGACGTGCGGTTCTGGTACGGGGCCAGCGCCCAGAGCGACCCGTACGCGGACGAGCTGAAGGGCAACGCGATCTGGGAGGGCCTGCCGTTCGTGCGCGGCGGCGAGGTGCACCGCTTCCCCGACTCGCTGTGGATGTTCGGCGGCCCCCGCTCCATGGCGCAGTACGTCGACGCCGCCGTCGCCGCGCTGAAGGCGTAACCGCGCGGTGAACGGTGGTAAGACCCTGATCCGACCGCCCGCCGCTCCGGCCGCACCGGTGCGCCGGAGCGCGCGGCTGGTGCTCCTGGTGCTCGTGCTGGGCGCGCTCGTCGTGCTGGGCTCCGCGGTGCACCTCACCCAGGGGACCGCCTCGGTGGACGTCGTCGGCGTGCTGCGCTGGATGTTCGGCGGCGGCACCGACGCGGCTGCGGCGGTCGTCGTCGAGTCCAGGCTGCCGCGACTGCTGACGGCGCTGCTGGTGGGGACGTCGCTGGGCGTGGCGGGCTCGGTGCTGCAATCGGTGGCGCGCAACGTGATGGCGTCCCCGGACACGCTCGCCGTGGACGCCGGGGCGCACCTGGCGATCGTCGCCGTCGCCGCCTTCGGCGCCTCGCTGCCGCTGCTGGGGACGACGGGCATCGCGTTCGCCGGAGGGCTGGGCGCGGCGCTGCTGGTGATCTCGCTGTCCGGGCTCGGCGGCACCGGCATCGTGCGGCTGGTGCTGGCGGGCACCGCGACCGCGTTCGCGATGATGTCGCTGACGCGGATTCTGCTGCTGCTGTTCGACCAGGAGACCCGCGGGCTGTTCGCGTGGGGGTCCGGATCGCTGGGACAGACCGGGCTCGACGGGGTGCGGACGCTGGCGCCGGTGATCGGCGTCGCGGTCGTGGCGCTGCTCGCGATCGCCCGGCGGCTCGACCTGGTCCACCTGGGCGATGACCACGCGCGAAGCCTCGGCGTCCACGTGGGGCGGATCCGGTTCGCCTCGATCGCGCTGGCGGTGCTGCTGGCGGCGTCGGCGGTGACCCTGGCGGGCCCGGTCGGCTTCATCGGGCTGGCCGCGCCCGCGCTGGTGCGGCTGCTGGCGAACCAGGTGCCCGGCCTGCACCGGCACGCGGCGCTGATCCCGATCGCCGGGGCGACCGGCGTGGTGCTGCTGCTGGCGGCGGACGTGCTGCTGCGCGCCATGATCGGAGCGCAAGGAGCCCTGGAGGTCCCCACCGGTGTCGCCACGACCCTGCTCGGCGCGGTCTTCCTGATGGTGCTGTGCCGCAACATCCGCGTCACCACCACCTCGGCGGAACCGCCCGCCGCCGGTGTCCGCGGCGGGGTCACCGTCCTGCGCCACCGGCTCGTCGTCGGTGGGCTGGTGCTCGCGACAGCCGGGGTGGTGACGGGATCGGTGCTGCTCGGCGACACCTTGCTGCTGCTGGGCGACCTGGCGAACTGGGTGACCGGACAGGCCGGGCCGATGGTCACCGGCGTGATGGCGAACCGGGTGCCGCGCGTCGTCGCCGCATTGCTGGCCGGAGCCGCGCTGGCGCTGGCCGGTGCGGTGATCCAAGCGGTGGCGCGCAACCCGCTGGCCGACCCGGGCATCATCGGCGTCGCCGGCGGAGCGGGCGTCGGCGCGGTCACCGTGATCACGCTGTGGTCCGGAGCGGGCTTCTGGATCCAGGCGAGCGGAGCGGGCGTCGGCGCCGCCGTGGCGACCGCCGTGGTGTTCGCGATGGCGGCGAAGGGCGGTTTCGCGGGGCAGCGCCTGGTGCTGATCGGCTTCGGAGCGCAAGCGGGCACCCAGGCGCTGGTGACGTTGCTGATCACGCTGTCCGACCCGTGGAACGAGACGAAGGCGCTGACCTGGCTGGGCGGCTCGACGTACGGACGGACCTACGAGCACCTGGTGCCGATGGCGCTGGCGATGCTGGTGCTCATCCCGGTCCTGATCCGGGCCCGCGGCGAACTGGACCTCCTGTCGGTGGACGACGAGACGCCGCGCGTGCTGGGCGTGCCGGTGCCGAAGGCGCGGCTGCTGCTGCTCGCGTGCGCGGTCCTGCTCACCGGCACCGCCGTGGCAGGAGTGGGAGTGCTCGCGTTCGTCGGGCTCGTCGCTCCGCACGCGGCGCGCGCGATCGTGGGCAGGCGGCACTCCCGCGTGCTCCCGGTGGCCGCGCTGCTCGGCGGCATCCTGGTGTGCGCGGCCGACACCCTGGGACGCACCGTCATCGCCCCGGACCAGCTCCCGGCGGGCCTGATGACGGCCCTGATCGGAGCCCCGTACTTCACCTGGCTACTCTCCCGAAACCGCTAGAGCCTTCCTGTCTCGTGGTTGCTTGGCGTAGGGGTCGGGTGGCGGAACCTCAGCGGGATTCTCGCTGCGGGATCTTTTTCCCAAGTGGCTCCGCCACGAGGGAAAAAGCTGTCCTCGCGAGAATCCCGCTGAGAACCCGCGGCGGTGCCGGTTGCGAGGGTGGTCACTGCTCAGCGGCTTCGCCGCTGACAGGAAAAGGATCACTGCTCGTTGTGAGAGCGGCGGTGTGGGGTGACTGTCTTCGCTCTTGTCTTTCCGGGTGAGCAGTCGGTGGTCGTTGTCTTGTCAGCGGCGGAGCCGCTGAGCGGTGACCGGCTTGAGCAAGCCGACCACCGCCGGGTTCTCAGCGGCTTCCTCGCGAGGACAGCGATTTCGCTGTGTAGGGACCTACATGAGAAATCGATCCCGCAGCGAAGCCGCTGAGGTTCCGCTGCCTGACCAGCTGCTCAAGCCTGGTTGCTCACGGAGGGGATCAGACGCTGCGGAGTACTGAGATCACGGTGCCGAGGATGGTGGCGTGGTCGCCGTCGATGACCTCGTAGGCGGGGTTGCGCGGTTCGAGGTGGACGTGGCCGTTGCGGCGGCGGTAGACCTTCACCGTGGCCTCGTCGTCGAGCAGGGCGGCGACGATCTGCCCGGAGTGCGCCTCCTGCTGCTGGCGCACGATCACGGTGTCGCCGTCGCAGATCGCCGCGTCGATCATGGAGTCGCCGCGCACGCGCAGCGCGAACACGGTGCCGCGCCCGGCGAACTCGCGGGGCAGCCGGAGCGTGTCGTCCACGTGCTCGTCGGCCGCGATGGGCGTCCCGGCGGCGATGTCGCCGACCACGGGCACCGTCACCGAATCCTCGTCCGAGCGCTCGCCCGCGGAGCCGCGCAGGAACGCGCGCACGTCGATGGGCCGGGACACCGTGTCGCCGCGCCGCAGGAAGCCCTTCTCCTCCAGGCTCGCGAGGTGCTTGGACACCGAGGAGGAGGACCGCAGGCCGACGGCCTCGCCGATCTGCTTGGTGCTGGGCGAATACCCGTCGCGGACCACCTGGTCCCGGATCGTCGCCAGGATCCGCTGCTGGCGCAGCGGCAGCGAGGAGGCGTCCAGGTGCTCGAACGGGTCAAGATCGTCGTAGGTGGTCACCCGCCGAATGGTAGTGGTCTACCTGCCGGAACGGATCACCGGCACGCCCGCGCCCGAGGCGATTTCCGAGACGCCTCGCCACCGGTGGAGCCGCCACGACGGGCCACCGCGCGACGCGGAGCCGCCCGTCCCACGCAGGGACTCCTCAGCGCTGCGCGGCGGGGGCGGGGGAGTCGTCGATGATCTCCTGGCGGCGGATCCTGGTCTGCTTGGCCATGTTCCAGCCGAGCACGCCGGTGGTGCGGCCATCGTGGCGGTAGCGCGCCACGAACCGGCCGCCGTCGAGATCACCGTCCACAACGGACACTTCGGCGTCCGGCGGCAGCGTGCCGTGCACCTGGATCTTGACGTCGTGCTGGTCGGTCCAGAAGTAGGGGATCGGCGAGTAGGCCCGGTCCGCGCCGAGGACGTTCGCGGCCACCACGCCCGCCTGCTCGGTGGCGTGGGTGCGGTTCTCCAGGCGCACCTGCGCGCCCAGCCGCTCGTCCCACCACCGGGCCACGTCGCCGACGGCGTACACGCCGGGCGCGGCGCGGCACCGCGAGTCGCAGACCACGCCGTCGTCGAGTTCGAGGCCGCTGCCCGCGAGCCATCCGGTCTCCGGGACGGCTCCGATGGCGACGACGACCACCTCGGCGGGCAGCACTTCGCCGGTGTCCAGGCGCACGCCGGTCACGCGGTGCTCGCCGGTGACGCCGTCGACGCCGGTGCCGAGCCGCAGGTCGACGCCGCGCCCGGAGTGCAGCGCGGCGAGCCTGCCGCTGACCAGCGGGCCGAGCAGACCGGCCATCGGTGCGGGCTGCGGCCCGACCATCGTCACGTCCAAGCCCATCGTCCGGGCGGTCGCGGCGATCTCGGCGCCGAGCACGCCTTCGCCGACCACCACGAGCCGGGAGGCCGCGGCCAGGTCCGCCCGCAGCGCCACCGAGTCCTCCAGGGTGCGCAGCACGTGGACGCCGTCGAGCCCGTCCGCGCCGGGCAGCGTCCGCGGGCGCACGCCGGTGGCCAGCACGACCGCGTCGGCGCTGAGCTCGCGCCCCGAGGCGGTGCGCGCGGTGCGGGTGGCGGCGTCGAAGCCGACCGCCGCGTCCCCGAGCACGAACTCGGCGTCCAGCGCGGCCAGCGCGGAATCCTGCCGCAGCCGCACGCGGTCCGGCTCCCACTCGCCGGCCAGGACCTTCTTCGACAGCGGCGGGCGGTCGTAGGGCAGGTGCCGCTCGGCGCCGAGCACCGTCACCGGGCCCGCGTGACCGCCCCGGCGCAGCGCCTCCGCGGTGGCCAGACCGGCGGCCGAAGCGCCGACCACAAGAACGGAACCGGCAGCGCTCACGACTGCTCGTCGAGGGCGATGGCCGCCGCCGGGCACATGTTCGCGGCCTCGCGCACGCTCTCGTGCAGGTCGGCGGTGGGCTGGACGTCGAGCAGCACCACGACGCCGTCGTCCTCGCGCTGGTCGAACACGTCGGGCGCGACCATCACGCAGGTCCCGGCGCCGCAGCACTTGTCCTCATCGACGGTCACCTTCATGGCGCACTCCTGTTCTCGCTGGGATGTGGTGTTCGGGTCGTTCGCGACGGCGGTGCGTCACGGACGCGTGGTGATGGGAGCCAGCCAGAGCCCGGTGATCGCGTCGATCAGACCGGTCGCGGCGTGTTCCCAGGATTCGCGGGGCGTGGTTCCGCCCTCGGCCAGGGCGCGTTCGCGCTCGGCCACGACGTGCACCATCAGCTGGCGCGTCATGTCGCGGCGCTCCTCCCGCACCTCCTGCGGCAGCTCCGGGAGGCAGCGGTTGAGCTCGGCGGCGGCCTCCGCCAAGGACGGCGAGTTCAGCGATTCCCGCGCCATGATCTCGCGGTAGGCCGGGTCGGTCATCGCCTGCGCGCCGAACCGGCCGAACCAGGTCGGGATGCCGAGATCGGCCAGGTGCCGCGCGTGCGGCAGCACGGTGCACGCCACCCAGTCCCGCACGTCCCGCGATCCGCGGGCGTCGGCGACCATCCGGGCGCGCAGGTGCTCGATCTGCTCGTGGTGCTTGCGGACGATGGCGGCGACCAGCTCGGCCTTCGTGCCGAAGTGGTAGCCGACCGCGGTGTTGTTGCCCTGCCCGGCGGCCTCGCTGACCTGGCGGTTGGACACCGCGGCGACCCCGTGCTCGGCGAACAGCCGCTCGGCGGCCGACAGGATCAGCTCCCGAGTCGCGCTCACCTGCTTGGCCCTCGCCGCGCTCACCGTCACCACCGCACCGGGACTTCGCTGAGCCCGCCGACGACGAGTCCCTCCAGGCGGCGCAGTTCGTCCGCGGGCACGGCGAGTTCCAAGGTGGGGAGCCTGCGCAGCAGGACCTCCAGCGCGACCTGGAGTTCGGTGCGGGCCAGCGACTGGCCCAGGCACGAGTGCGCGCCGGTGCCGAACGCCAGGTGCGGGTTCGGGGTGCGGGTCAGGTCCATGTCGTCGGCGCCGTCGAACGCGGCGTCGTCGCGGTTCGCCGACGCCATGCTGCACATGACGGTGGTGCCGCGCGGCAGTGCGGTTCCGGCGATCTCGACGTCCTCGTAGAGGTAGCGGACCATGCCGAGCCCGGAGTTGGCGTCGAACCGCAGCGCTTCCTCGACGGCGGAGCGGATCAGCGACCGGTCGGCGAGCAGCCGCTCCCAGCGCGAGCGGTCGGACAGCAGCATCGCCACCATCTTCCCGATCATGTTCGCCGTGGTCTCGTGCCCCGCGATCAGCAGTCCGAGCCCGGTGGCGGCCAAGGCGCGGTCGGGCATCCGCTCGCCCTCGGCGTCGGTGGCGGTGATCAGCTCGCTGAGCAGGTCCTCGCCGGGCTGCGCCTTCTTCGCGGCGATGTGCTCGGCCATGTAGGCGAAGAAGTCGGTCTCGGCGGTCTTGAACTCCTGCTCGGAGTACCGCGTGAGGTTCAGGAACATGTCCGACCAGCGGGAGAACCGGTCGCGGTCGGCGGTGGGCACGCCGAGCATGTCGCAGATGACCCAGACCGGGAGGGGGAAGCCGAAGGCGGCCTTGAGGTCGGCGGGCGCGCCACCGGCGACCATGTCGTCGACGAGCCGTTCGGCCATCGCCTCGATCTCGGGGCGCAACGCCGCCATCCGCTTGGCGGTGAACCACCTGTTGAGCAGCCGCCGCCAGCGCTGGTGCGCTTCGCCGCCCTGCGGCAGGGCGGAGGACATCTCGCTGTTGAACAGCCCGCCGGAATCGGTGTCGGAGATGCGGGCCGCGTCGGGTTCGTCGAGCTTGCGCCCGAACCTCGGGTCCGAGAGCACGGTCTTGACGTCGGCGTAGCGGGTCAGCAGCGAGACCTCGTCGCCGCTGGGCAGCTTCGCCCGGGAGACGGGGCACCGATCGCGCAGTTGCGCCCACTCGGCGGGCGGGCCCAGCGCGTCCGGGGCCGGAATCGGGTAGTCCAGCACCCGTTCGTCGGGTCGAGTCACCGTGCGCCTCCTCGTGAGATCGAGCTTGGAGCCAGTTAACCGCAGCTGCTATCGTCAGTCAAGCGACTGCCTTAACTATCGTGCCGGGGTGTCGGAGCGCTCGGCACGAAGGCGCCTCCCGGTGCGGAGGCGCCGCTTCCGCGCCCCGCTCCGCGATGGCACCCGTCCCGATGACAGGAGCTCCACCCGATGACCCACGCCCTCAGCGCGCCGCGGCACGCGGACCGGCCGGGGAACCCACGTCCCAACGTGATCGTTCCGGTGCTGGCCTTCGGCGGCATCACGGTGTCGCTGATGCAGACCCTGGTCGTGCCGCTCGTGCCGACGCTGCCCAAGCTGCTGGGCGCGAGCGCCGCGAACACCGCGTGGGCGATCACCGCCACCCTGCTGGCCGCCGCCGTCGCCACGCCCACCGTCGGCAGGCTCGGCGACATGTACGGCAAGCGGCGGATGCTGCTGATCAGCCTCGTGACGATGGTGGCGGGCTCCGTGCTCTGCGCGCTCGCCCACAGCTTGACGCCGATGGTGATCGGACGGCTCCTGCAAGGGCTGGCGGCGGGCGTGATCCCGCTCGGCATCAGCATCATGCGCGACGAACTGCCCGCCGAACGGCTCGGCGGCGCGACCGCGCTGATGAGCGCCTCCCTCGGCGTCGGCGGCGCGCTCGGCCTGCCCGCCGCCGCGTTCATTGCCGAGAAGTCGGACTGGCACATGCTGTTCTGGGCCGCGGGTGCGCTCGGCCTCGGCGCCGCCGTGCTCGTGAAGGTCCTCGTGCCGGAGTCCGCGGTGCGCACCGGCGGGCGGTTCGACCTGCCGGGGGCCATCGGCCTGTCCATCGCGCTGCTGTGCCTGCTGCTGGCCCTGTCGAAGGGGGCCGAGTGGGGCTGGACCAGCGGGATGACCTCGGGACTGGTGCTCGCGGGCCTCGCGACGCTGCTGGTGTGGGGCTGGTGGGAACTGCGCGCCCGGCAACCGCTGGTCGACCTGCGCACCACCGCGCGCCGCCAGGTGCTGCTGACGAACCTCGCGTCCGTGGTGTTCGGGTTCGCGATGTTCGCGATGTCGCTGGTCATCCCGCAACTGCTGCAGCTGCCCGCCGAAACGGGCTACGGGCTCGGGCAGACCATCCTCGCCGCGGGCCTGGTGATGGCCCCCAACGGGCTGGTCATGATGGCGATGTCCCCGGTCTCCGCGTGGATCTCCCGCACTCGCGGGCCGAAGGTGACGTTGATGGCCGGGGCGCTCGTGGTCGCGTCCGGCTACGGGCTGGGGCTGGTGATGATGTCGGCGATCTGGCAGCTCATGGTCATCTCCTGCATCATCGCCGCCGGCATCGGGCTCGCCTACGGCGCGATGCCCGCGCTGGTGATGGGCGCCGTACCGGTGTCGGAGACGGCCGCCGCGAACAGCCTCAACACGTTGATGCGCTCCATCGGCACCTCGGTCTCCAGCGCGACCGCGGGCGTGGTGCTGGCGAACCTCACCATCCAGGTCGGCGGCGCGGCGGTGCCCGCCCTGAGCGGTTTCCAGGTCGTGCTGGCCATCGGGGCGGCGTCCTCCCTGCTCGCCTTCGGCGTCGCAGCCTTCCTCCCCGGCCGCGAGGAAACAGCCTGATGAGCCTTCAAGGCAGGAACCCGACATTCCAGGTGAGCAGCGTCCTTGATCGTTGTCTTGTCAGTGGCGAAGCCGCTGAGCAGTGACCACCAGTGCAACCGGCACCGCCGCGGGTTCTCAGTTGCTTCCTCGCGAGGACGGCTTTTTCCCTCGTGGCGGAGCCAGTCGGGAAAAAGATCCCGCAGCGAGGAAGCAACTGAGGTTCCGCCACCCGACCACCAGAGCAGAACGAGCAACAGGCCATCAAGAAGCGAAAGGGGAGTACATGTCCGCTACTGAGGAGTCCCGGCGCGCGGCGCTCGATCCGGCGGTGCTGGGGTTCGACCCGGACGCGCTGCGGGCGCGCTACCGCGCCGAGCGGGACCGGCGGCTGCGGCCTGACGGGTCGGAGCAGTACCAGGCGACGACCGGCGAGTTCGGGTACTACGCCGACGATCCCCACGTGGAGCCGGGATTCGACCGCGAACCGCTGCACGACCACGTCGAGGTGCTCGTGGTCGGCGGCGGGTTCGGCGGCCTGACAGCCGCGGCGAGGCTCGTCGAGCGCGGGTTCAGCGACGTCCGCGTCGTGGAGAAGGCAGGTGACTTCGGCGGAACCTGGTACTGGAACCGGTATCCGGGCGTGCACTGCGACATCGAATCCTACATCTACCTGCCGCTGCTGGAAGAACTCGGTTCGCTGCCGGATTGGAAGTACTCGCCGGGTTCGGAGATCCGGGGCCACGCGCAGGCCATCGGGCACCACTTCGGGCTCTACGCCAACGCCTGCTTCCAGACCGAGGTCACCGACGTCGAGTGGGACGAGTCCGCCACCCGGTGGACCGTGCGCACCGATCGCGGCGACGTGATGACCGCGCGCTACGTCGTGGTCTCCAGCGGGCCGTTCAGCAGGCCGAAGCTGCCCGGCCTGCCCGGCATCGAGACGTTCCGCGGGCACACCTTCCACACCAGCCGGTGGGACTACGACTACACCGGCGGGGACGCGAACGGCGGCATGCACAAGCTCGCCGACAAGCGCGTCGCGGTGATCGGCACCGGTGCGACGGCCATCCAGTGCGTCCCGCACCTGGGCCAGGACGCCGCGCACCTCTACGTGTTCCAGCGGACTCCGTCCTCAGTGGACGAACGCGGCAACCGGCCGACGGACCGGGAGTGGGCGGCGACGCTGACCCCGGGATGGCAGCGCGAGCGGCGGGAGAACTTCCTGACCCTGGTCACCGGCGGCCACGCCGAGCAAGACCTGGTGGGAGACCGCTGGACCGACAGCGTGCAGACGCTGCGCGCCATCATGCCCAGCGGGGACAACGCGATCCCCGAGGCGGAGACCGACGGCGAGCTGCTGGCGGAACTGGCCGACTTCGCGAAGATGAACTCGATCCGCTCGCGGGTGGAGGACGTCGTCGAGGACCCGGCGACCGCCGAAGCGCTCAAGCCCTGGTACCGCCGCATGTGCAAGCGGCCCACGTTCAGCGACACCTACCTGCCCACGTTCAACCGCCCCAACGTGACCCTGGTCGACACCGGGGGAGCGGGCGTGGAGCGGATCACCGAGCGCGGCCTGGTCTCCGGCGGCGTCGAGTACGAAGTGGACTGCATCGTGTTCGCCACCGGGTTCGACCTCGGGGCCGGCCCGGTCGCGGCGGCGGCGCGCACCGTGCGCGGGCGCGACGGCCGCAGCCTCGCCGAGCACTGGAGCACCGGGCTCAAGACGCTGCACGGGTTCTACAGCCACGGCTTCCCCAACTACTTCCGGCTCGGCGCTTCGCAGAACGCGACGTCGGTGAACTTCGCGCACGTGCTCGACGAGCAGTCCGTGCACGTGGCGGAGGTGATCGCCGCCGCCCGCGACCGCGGTGCCCGCTACGTCGAGCCCAGCGAGCAGGCGGAGGCCGCGTGGGTGGCCACGATCCGCGAGAAGGAGCAGTACAGCAAGGAGTTCTTCGAGCAGTGCACTCCGAGCTACTACAACAACGAGGGCAAACCGCGTCAGCGCAGCGAGTCCTACGGCGGCGGGCCGGTCGAGTTCTACCGGCTGCTGCGAACGTGGCGCGCGGAGACCGGCATGACCGACGTGCTGGTGGAAGGGGACGAGCGGTGAGCCGGTTCGGCGCGGAGCAGATCATCAGCCTGCGGTGGGACGTCCGGCGGGAGAACCCGCCGAACGCGCTGTGGGGGTCCAACGGCGTGGCCTTCGGCCCGGACGGCAGGCTGCACGTCGCGCAGTACCTCGCCGGGCAGATCAGCGCCGTCGACGTCGAATCCGGGGACGTCGAGGTCGTCGTCCCGCTGGACGGCCCGGTGCGCTCGCCGGACGACCTGGCCTTCGGCGCGGACGGCTCGATGTACATCACCGACCTCAACCCCGGCCTGGTGTGGCGGCGCACCCCGGCGGGCGAGTTCAGCGTCGTGGCCGAGGGCCTGCGCTGCCCGAACGGGATCACCTGCGTCGGCGATCGGCTGTTCGTCAACGAGATGTACCAGGACGGCCGCGTCTTCGAGCTCTTCCCCGGAGGCGGAGCGCCAGCGGTGCTCACCGACGGGCTCGCGATGGGCAACGCGATGCAGCTCGGCCCGGACGGGCTGCTGTACTACCCGCACATGATGACCGGCGAGGTCTGGCGGATCTCCCCGGAGGGCGGCACGCCGGAGCTGGTCGCCGAGCAGGTGCACCAGCCGGTCGCGGTGCGCTTCGACCGGGGTGGCGAGCTGGTCGTCGTCTCCCGCGGGGTCGAGGGCATCGTGACCCGGTTCGACGGGAGCGGGTCGCGCTCCCTCACGACGACCGGCATCGCGGGCCTGGACAACGCCGCGTTCGACGACGAGAACCGGATGCTGGTCTCCAGCTTCGCCAGCGGCGGCCTGACCCGGATCGACTTCGACGACCGGCCCCGCCCGATCGTCCCGCGCGGCTTCAGCGGCCCGTTCGACGTCACCGCCGACGAGCGGGGCCGCTGGTACGCCACCGACCACTTCCGCCTCGGCACCGCCACCGGCGAGCTGGGCGGCGAGGCGGGCGGGATGCTCATCTCGGAGTTGGGCGGTTTCGCGCACGGCGTGGTCGCCGACGGCGAGCTGCTGCACCTCACCTCCCAGTTCGGCGACGTCCGCACCTACGACCCGGCGGCGGCCACCGTGCGGGTGCGCGCCACCGGGCTCGCCGAACCGGGCGGGGTCGCGGTCGGCGCGGACGGTGCGCTCGTGGTCGCCGAGACCGGGGCGGGGCGGGTGTCCTCGATCGACCGGGACGACGTGGTGACCGTGCTCGCCGACGGGCTCGACGGGCCGGTGGACGTGGCGGTCGGCGCGGCGGGCGAGTGCTACGTGAGCGATCAGCGCGCCGGTCAGGTGCGGCGACTCTCCGATGACGGCGCGGACCTTGTCGCCGACGGCCTCGCCGAACCCCAGGGGATCACGTGGCGCGACGGTGAGCTGTTCGTGGTCGAGGCGGGGCGGCGCAGGCTCTTGGCGATCGACCCGGGCACCGGCGAACACCGGGTCGAGGCCGAAGAACTCCCGGTCGGGCCGCCACCGGGGAGCAAGCCGACCGAGCGCGTTCCCGTGACGGCGCCCGGAATTCCCGGCCAGCCGCGCGCCTTCGCCGGGATCACCGCCGCCCCGGACGGCTCCCTGCTGCTCGCGGCCGGAGGCGAGGGCACGGTCCTGCGGCTGTCCCGCGGCTGAGCGCCTGTTTGGTCTTGGCTTGAGTAGCTGGTCGTTCAGCGGAACCTCAGCGGCTTCCTCGTTGCGCCCCTGGCCGGTGTGGCAGTTTTTTCCCGAGTGGCTCCGCCACGAGGGAAAAAGCTGTCCTCGCGAGGAATCCGCTGAGAACCCGC